>NZ_RCXU01000007.1:0-136455 GCF_004167315.1 Blautia sp. aa_0143 | reverse complement strand
GGATCATGGTATCTGTTTCCATCCGTAAGCCGGTGAAAATTGCGGCAGGGATTTCCCCCATTGAAGCCGTCCGTTTTGCCCCGGCGCAAAAGGACATCCGCAGCCGGAAAAAGAATATCAAGCTCAATCCTGTTTCAATGGGAATTGCAAATTTTAGGCGTGACCGAAAAAAGACCGTTGCTATTGTAGCCTCATTGAGTTTGGGCGGAATTATCCTGCTTGTGGTATCCTCCATTGTTTTGCTGCGCTCACCAGAGGCGCTTGCAAGACAGTTTTTCCCAGACGGCGACTATAAAATTTATTTGGATTCTGAAATGACAGAAGAAAAGGTTATGGCAGCGGGAAATCCATTGAATGAGGAATTAAAGCAGGAAATCTTATCTATTGATGGCGTTACAGATATAATTCCAAGCAGGCAATCTCTCCATGCAACTTATAAAACAGAGATTCATCAAGCTGGTGGTATGTGCGATATGCTGACCGACCAGAATTATGCGGCAGTTGAAGCGGCTCTGACAGAGGGAACCATGCCAACAGATTCCCGTAGTATTGTAATTGACTATAATGTGCTAAAGCAGAATGAGGATATGGGTGTTGGTTCAACGGTTGAGATTTCTTTGGGAGAAGAACAGCCATCCGTTTCTGTTACCATATCGGGGTTATACGCTCCTGCAAAGGTATATTCAGGACATGGCAGGATGCCCTTAGATGGGGCAACTCTTTTTGCACCAGAAGCGTTGTTCCACGAACTGCACCCGGAAATCAACTCTTTTGACTATTCATGGAGCATTGTAAATGACCCTAAAAAAACGGACTATGTGGGAGCTGAATTGAAAAATATTGTTGCCAGCCATAGTAATATTGCCTTAGATGAAATCAATACAGTGATTGAATATGAAGAAATGACAAATTCTTTTGCGTTTGGCAGTATGGAGATACTTTCATGGTTGGTATTTCTCTTTGGCGTTATCAACCTTATCAATACGACACTCTCTAACCAGATAGCCCGAAAGCAGGAAAACAGTATTCTGCGTTCTATCGGCCTAACACAAAAACAGCTATGTAAAATGAACATCTGTGAGGGGCTGTGCTATGCGCTCTTTGCAACATTGGCGACGCTGATCGTTGGGCTTCCGGCTTCTATCTTTGCTTGCAGAAAAATGAGTATAGGAGCTTTTGCCGGAAATGTAGTGCCTTACAAATTCCCGGTTTTGGAAATGGGTCTGTTCATTCTGGTATTGTTCGGAATGGAACTGATCTTGTCTGTATGGACAATTCGCAGACAGAAAAAACAATCCCTGATCGAACAAATGCGGGCGATGGAATAACCGTATGGGATCGGCGGGGCGGCGTGTGCTGCCCCGCTTTTTCCGCCATTTCTCAAAGAAATTTTTGAAATGTCCGAGCGTTGTAACAATTCAGCCTATTTTTCTGCCGAAATCAAAGGCACCTCGGACATTTGTGTAACATTTGTAGTGTATGCTTGTGGTAAATCAATATTGGGGGTGAGGACACATGAAAAAGATACTGCTGATTGACGACAGCGACACCTATACATGGTGCTTGCAAAAATACTTACAGCACCGGGGCTACCCGGTAAAAACGGCTTCCACGCTGAAAGAAGCGCGGGCCGCCATCCAAGAGGAAATGCCACTACTGATCTGCTGTGATCTCGACCTGCCGGACGGCTCCGGCATGGACTTTTTGGACGAGGTGCGGGCCGCAGACAAGGAACTGCCTTTTATTCTGGCGTCCTGCCATGACAAGGACGACTATGAACAAGAGGCTATGCGCCGGGGCGCGACGCTGTGCATGGACAAAATGAAAGGGTTGCTGCTGCAAGATAAGCTGGTGGAATACGCCTACCGGCAGTTATCCGGCGAACAGGCTCCAACTTTTCACAAGCTGCTCTTTGTCCATGCGGAAGATACCAGCGCCGAAGTGCTGCGGGCTGCCATGCTGCAAAAGGGCTTTGACCTGATTCTGGTTTCCTCGATTGCAGAGGCTAAACGCCGGATTTTTGAGGATAAGGAAATAGAACTGATCTTGTGCGGTCTGGAACTGCCGGACGGCACAGCAATGGAGCTGTTTCATACGCTGCGGCGGGTGGCGGGGATGTTCCAAATGAAGAATCCCCCTGTCCGGCTTCTGCCGTTCTTTATCCTCACCGAGAACAACGACCTTGCCACGGAATATGAATACCGGCATGAGGGCGTGAACGACTATATCACCGCCCCGGTCAATATCCCAGAGCTGATCCGGCGGGTTCTGTTCTTTGTGGAGTAATTGAAAAATTTTACGGAGGTGATGATGTGATGGGACATTAGCTGTTTTTGATATAGAAGAATCCGGCAAACAGATTGGCGAAAAGTTATTTCTGCTTCTTAACGAGGAACAAAAGAATGCTCTAATGCAATATATTTTGGAACAAGGAGTCTGTCATGGAACGGTATTCAATTCCTGTCACACTTTTTCCGCAGCAGAGAAGAATCCTCTTACAGAAATACAGAAAGGCGAGCTTTATCTATGTCTGGAACACCGCACTGTCAGGGTTCGTGAACGGATTATCAACCTGACAAGCAAAGAGTTTGATATTCTGGCATTGCTCATTGCCAATCCCAAACGTGTTTTTACTTACGAACTGATTACCGATTTGGTTTGGAAAGAGGATTGTGATTTCTATTCGAGAAAAGCGATTCATAATCATATAAGTAAGCTGCGTAAGAAGTTACGTTATGAACCGGATCTTCCAAACTACATTAAGAGTGTTGCCGGAATCGGCTATAAATTTGAACACTTGTAAGCTAAAGCCACGAGATTTTCTTGTGGCTTTAATTTTATGATGTCCACTTCCAAACACTTAATATTGAAGGTTGTATTGTTCGAGCTAAAGAACTATAATAGATTCTATGGAGGTGCGATATGGAATATATGACATTAAAAGAGGCCGCCGAAAAATGGGGTGTGACGCCTCGTAGGGTAAATTATTATTGTACTGGTGAACGTATTTCTGGAGCAGTAAAGATGGCCGGTATTTGGCTGATTCCCAAAACTGCAGAAAAGCCGATTGATGGCCGGACAAAACAAGGAAGGTGCAGAAAGCATGAAACGATATAAAATTATGATAATTGAAGATGATCCTGTGATACAGGGAGAATTGCAAACATTATTGAACGGAAATGGATATGCAACGGTTGGCGTAAAGGATTTTTCTGCTGTGACAGAACAGATTCAGGATGAAAAGCCACATCTGATTTTATTGGACATTAAGTTGCCCGGAGAGAATGGTTTTGCTTTATGCTCTAAAATCCGTACCTTCTCCGAAGTACCAATCATTTTTGTAACGAGCTGTAATACAGATATGGATGAATTAAACAGCATTATGCTGGGCGGAGACGCTTTTATCACGAAGCCCTATCATACAGCGATCCTGCTTGCGAAAATTGCTTCTCTGCTGAAGAAAGCCTATCCTGCACAGCAACGGGAACAGATCGTCTATGGAGATGCCGTGCTGCATCTGGAATCCAGCAGTCTGGATTATCATGGACAGAGCGTAGAACTTACTAAGAACGAATTGAAAATTCTCTATTACCTGTTCAAGAACGGTGGGAAAATCTGTTCTCGTGGAGATATGATTGAGTATTTGTGGGACAATCAGTTATATATAGATGACAATGCTTTGAGCGTCAATATCAACCGTATCCGGGAGAAGCTGGCGGGCATCGGTCTGACGGATTTTATCAAGACAAAGCACCGACAGGGGTACACGATATGAACAGCAGACGATATTGGAAAAACAGGCTACCATTTCTGCTGACGAACCTTGTTTGTATGGCTGCACTCACTGTATTTCTGCTGGTGTGCGGCAATTCGGTTTCCGCAGTCGTATTGATCCTGATCGTATGGGCATTGATTTTGCTGATGGGACTTGTCCTCACTTACTGGAAACGGAAACGGCAGATGAAAAAACTTCTGGATATGGCGGAGCAGCTTTCCGAAAGATACCTCATTTCCGAAGTGATGGAGCTGCCGGAACAGGCCGAGGATCAGGTTTTCTATCAGCTTTTGAAAATGGCTGGAAAATCCATGTTGGAACAGATTGGAGAAGTCGAGCGGGAACGCTTGGAGTACAAGGAATACATTGAGCAATGGATTCACGAAATCAAAACGCCCATTACTGCCATGAAACTCCTATGTGAAAACCACCGGACGGACTGGACAAAGGAACTTCTGCTGGAACTGGAAAAGACCAACCGCTTTACCGAACAGGCTCTTTATTATGCCCGCAGTGAGCATACAGAGAAAGATTATTCTGTCCGGGAAATGGCGCTGTCCCAAGTGGTGCATGGGGCGATTGCAGATAACAAATATCTGCTGCTCCAAAGTGGTATGCGTCTGGAAGTGGGGGAAATGCAGGACACGGTTTATTCAGATGAAAAGTGGGTGCGCTTTATTCTGAACCAACTGATTGCCAATGCGGTCAAGTATCGTACGGAACAGCCGGTTCTCCGCATTTCTACTCATAAACGGCAGGATCAGGTTGTCCTTGTGGTGAAGGACAATGGAATCGGGATTGCTGCATCCGATCTGCCCCGTATTTTTGAAAAGGGATTTACCGGTCAGAATGGTCGTATGGTCCAGCAGTCCACAGGCATTGGCCTGTACCTATGCAAACGGCTTTGTGAAAAGCTGGGCATTGGCATTACGGCGGAGTCGTTGGAACATGGCACAGCCATTTCCCTTTCTTTTCACATCAACTGTCTGATTCATGAAGTGCAGAGCTGAGAACCGTTCTGCACTTCTTACATTTTTGTTAGAACTTTGTAAGAAAACTTGATACAAACGAAGCCGCTCTTATTTTACAATAGAGATCAGAGGTGATAACAATGAAAGAAATTTTGAAACTGGATCATATCCAAAAATATTACGGAAATGGTGGGAATGTTACAAAAGCAATTCAGGACATCAGCTTTTCCGTTCAGGAGGGGGAATTTGTAGGAATTATGGGAGCATCCGGCTCCGGTAAAACTACCCTGCTCAACTGTATTTCCACCATTGATACCGTCAGTGCGGGACATATCTATCTGGATGGGACCGATGTGACGGAAATCAATGAAAAACAGATTGCCCGGTTTCGCCGGGAAAATCTTGGATTTGTGTTCCAGGATTTTAACCTGCTGGACACGCTGACCATTTCGGAAAACATAGCCCTGGCGCTGACCATCAACAAGGTTCCAGCAGGCGAGATTGATGGACGGGTGCGGGAAATGGCCGGAAAGCTGAATATCATGGATATTCTGGATAAGTACCCCTATCAGGTGTCCGGCGGCCAGAAGCAGCGGTGCGCCTGTGCCAGAGCCATTATCAACCAGCCTAAGCTGATTTTGGCGGACGAACCCACTGGCGCGTTAGATAGTCACTCGTCCCAGATGCTGCTTTCGACGATCCAGAGTATCAACGAAGATCTCGGAGCCACGATCCTGATGGTGACACACGACGCTTTCTCGGCAAGCTATGCCAATCGTATTTTCTTTTTGAGGGATGGGGCAATCTTTACAGAAATTTTCAAAGGCAGCGATTCACGCAGGACTTTCTTTGAAAAAATTCTGGATGTCCTCACCATGATGGGAGGGGGCGTGAGTGATGTACGCTAAATTGGCACTCCGTAATATCCGCAGAAGTCTGCGGGATTATATCATTTACTTTGTGACGCTTACCTTGACTGCGGCATTGATGTACTCATTTTTGGCATTGGGCTTCTCATCAGATGTTCTTGCTATGGCAGAAAATATGTCGATGCTGACTACTGGAATTCTGCTTATGTCAGCTCTGGTTGCTTTTATGTCCTCGTTTGTGATCGGTTATGCGATCCGCTTTATGCTGGGACGACGGAAAAAAGAGTTTGCAACCTACGAACTGATTGGCATGGAAGCAAAGACAGTACGAAATTTGTTCCTTGCTGAAAACAGTATCATCGGCACAGGAGCCTTTCTGCTTGGTTCTTTGGTTGGCACAGGGCTTTCTGGTTTGCTGAATCAAGTGGTAAAAAATATCTTTGAGGTACCGCATACCTATCAGGTTTCCTTTTCTCTCCAGGCATGGGCAGTAACATTTTTGTTTTTTGCCTTGATGTATAGTTTTGGGATGCTCCGAGCAGCAAAGATTATCCGGCATCAGAAAGTAATCGATCTTCTGTATGATAACCGCAAGAATGAAGAATACCATTTCAAATCATTCCGCCATAGTCTTTTGGTAGTATTGCTTTCAATAGCCGCAATGGTTGCAGGCGTGATTTTGCTTGGGCGGATGCTTCAAACACAAACCAATGAAGCATTTTTGTACCTTGGCGGAGCCTGCCTGCTCATTCTGGTGGGTGTTTACGGGCTGCATCGCCAGATTCCGCTTTTGCTGCACCGATTTGCAAAACAAAATCTGCGCCATAAGTACAAAGAAGAAAATCTGTTCTTCCTGGGGCAGATTGGGCGACGCATCCATTCTGCTGGCCGGACAATGGCTGTGGTGGCGATTCTTTTAACTATATCTCTGGCAACCATGTTTGTGGGGCTTACAATGGGAGCAGGCTACAAAGCCAACATGAAAGCCTATTATCCCTATGATGCAGGCGTGGCGATTGATGCACCTTTGGAAAAATCCAGCATGGATTCCATCGTTTCCTTTACAGAGGAGCATTGTGGAGTCGAGGATTCTGTAAGCTATTATCTGTATGCGGTTCCTGAAAAACCGATCGAAGCTTTGTCCTTGTCCGACTATAACCACCTGCGTGAGATTTTGGGACTTTCTCCTGTTTCCATGAGCGACAACGAGTTTTTGGTTCATTGTGATACATGGAACTATATGGACGGAATCCGGCAGGGCTTGAAGCAGCAGCCGGAGATCACATTAAAGGGTCGAACCTTGACTATTGCAGAGACACCAATCCTGACGGAGCCGATGGAGCAGTATCAAATGGCCGGAACGAAGGGATATGTGCTTGTTCTGCCGGATGAAACAGTCTCACAATTCGTCGGAGAAAAAATCCGTCTGGCGATGAAACTGGAAGATGGCGGATACCCGGAATTGAAAAGCGACTTGAAGCAATTCCTGAACAGCGGGAAATGGCAGCCGGAATTGCAGTCAAGTCAACAGCTCCCGGAAAAAGTAACGATGGGTGTTACAGTAAAGGCGTGGGGTGTTGCCAATTCGCTGACTGGATTTACAGCCATTTCGTTCTGCGGATTGTATTTAAGCATTATTTTTATCATTCTATCCTGCTCGGTTCTTGCATTTGAGCAGCTTTCTGCCATAGACAAAAACCAGAAGAATTATGCAGTCATTGACCGTTTGGGTGTACCGGGCCGCAGGCAAGCCTCCCTGATACGCAGGGAACTGTCCACAGTCTTTTTGATCCCACTGCTATTCCCTCTTTTGCTGACGGTTCTGCTGATTGCAGGAGCACAGTTCTTTTTCGGAGAGGCAATCTTGCAGCAGGGACTTGTACCTCTTTATGGTCTGGTGACGATCCTGCTATTCTGTGCAATCTACCTAACCTATTTTGGTGCAACAATGTTCTTATTCAAACGGGTTATTCTTCGACCGGAAATGAGATGAAACTTAAAGGAGGCGACGCAATGGAACTGACCCCGACCTTGATTTTGAATCTGGCGCTGCTGATCGTTCCGCCCGTTGTTCTTGTGCTTGTGTTTCGGCAATGGCTGGCCCGGCACATCCGCTGGACGGTTGCCTTGACTGCTTTCTGTGATGTTCTCCTGTTTTGTGATGAACTGTTCTACTATGAGAGCTTCGGCCTGTTCGCTGTGCTGATTCTGGTACAGTTGGCGGTCACCGGCGCAGCAGCGTTCCACTTATACTACAAGAAAAATTAGCGGATGAAATAGGCACTTCCTGTTAAAAAAATTGGTCAGGATAGTAATTTTATTATCCCGACCAATTTTTGCCATTATGAACTTTCCTTAAACTATATTGCTTTTTTGAGCCCCTCGTGTTATACTGTTATACACAACAGCATAACAGTTAAAACACACGGAGGATGCAGCAATGAAACTGATTATTTCAAATGTATCTGGCGTCCCCATATACGAGCAGATTAAGCAGCAGATCAAGGCGGCTATTTTATCCGGCGAGCTTCAAGCCGAAGAAACTTTGCCCTCCCTTAGAACACTTGCCAAAGACTTAAAGATCAGCGTCTTAACAGTGACAAAGGCATACACAGAATTAGAGCAAGAGGGTTTTGTTAAAAATGTGCAGGGGCGCGGATGTTTCGTAATGGGTTCTGGTTCAGAACTGATTAAGGAGCAGCTCATTTGCAAAGTAGAAAACAATCTCACCGAAGCAATAAAAGCTGCAAGAATGGCAAATCTATCCACAGAGGAATTACATCACCTTTTGGACATTTTAACGGAGGTAAAAACAGATGACTAATTATTTAGAGGTAACGAATCTTTCAAAATCTTTTGATTCTTTTCAGCTTCACAATATCAGCTTTACTTTGCCAAAGGGATATATTATGGGCTTGATCGGCCCGAATGGTTCTGGCAAAACCACGACAATCAAACTGATTTTGAATATGCTCAAACGCACCGGCGGCACAGTCAAAGTGATTGGGCTGGATAATATCGTAGAAGAACAAAAAGTAAAATCAGAGCTTGGTGTTGTTTTCGATACAAATTATTTCAGTGATGATTGGAAAGTCTCGCAGGTTGAAAAATCCATTTCGGTATTTTATCCAAATTGGGACAGCCAGAAATTCGCAGATATGTTGCGGAAATTTCACATTGCACCAACCAAAAAGGTAAAAGAACTTTCTAAAGGTATGCAGATGAAGTTAATGCTTGCCTGTGCGTTTTCATACGATGCCAAACTGCTGATCCTCGACGAGCCGACCAGCGGACTTGATCCGGTTTCCAGAGATGAACTTTTGAAAATTCTTTCAGAGTATATTGAAGATGGAGAGCATAGTGTTTTGTTTTCTACCCATATCACAGGCGATTTGGAGCGTGCAGCCGATTATATTACCTACATTAGTTATGGCGAATTGTACTTTACTGGCAGCAAAGATGATTTTGTAGATATGTTCCGTATTGTAAAAGGTGGAATTGAGGAACTGTCCAATGATTTGAAAAATAAGGCGGCTGGTATTCGTACATTCCCTACGGGATTTGAGGCACTGATGAAAACCGAAGATATTAACGGTTTCTCCAACCTGACTATTGAGCCTGCCACCATTGATGAAATTGTAGTGTTTACAAGCAAGAAAGGTGACGATTATGAGTAATATTTTGAAATCCACAAAATTAGATATTGCATTGGTAAAACCATATTTTAAGACAATTTGTTTCACTCTGCTTCTGCCGATTGTGTTTGCCGCAATCAATCGTTCTTTACTGACAGGGGTATCATTTGCTATGTGCTTTATTGCCATGACGACGGGATATACCTTTTCTATCACAGAAAAAAACAGTATGGATCGTCTGTTTGGCATTTTACCTGTTCGGAAAAGCGAGCTTGTGATCGGACGCTATGTTTTCGTCCTTGCAATGGGGCTTCTTTCCCTGATTATTTCTTTGATTGCACAGCCGCTTGTCTTGAAAGTGCTGGGTGAAACAGTTGGCGTATTTGACATTGTGACTGCCGCTATTGCAGGAGTATTCTTATTTGCACTCTATACCGTGTTCCAGATTCCGGGATATTACAAGTACGGCTCAATTAAAGGACGGGTATTTATGTATATTCCAGTGGCCGGTTTTTTGGTGACTTTACTTCTTCTCTCGAAAATGCCAGCTATCGGGGACTCAATTATTTCAATCGTTGAATCTTCTCCGATACTTCTTGTTTTCCTTGCGGTTTTTTCTATTGTCGCGATGTATGCGGTTTCTATCATCTTGTCCATTCGGATTATGAAGAAGAAAGAAATGTGAGGTGATTGTATGGATTTCACAATTTTGGCAGTTGTGCTTTTGATTGGTGTAGGCGTTCCTATCCGTAATAAACTCATACGGAAATATCGGGATAAGAAAAAGAATGATCGTAATTCGGAGTGAACAATATGGAGAAAACAGAGTTCATCCGCTGCCCAGTATGCGGAAATAAAACACGCGACAAAATTCGGGAAGATACCGTACTTAAAAATTTTCCTCTCTTTTGTCCCAAATGCAAAAGTGAATATCTAATCGACATTGAACAATTCCATATAACCGTTATCAAAGCGCCAGACGCACAGCCGCAGAGCCGATAACATAAAGGAGAAATTCTCTTTTATGGTTGGCTCTGCTTTTTTTATTAAATTAAGGAGAGAACAACTATGGGAGACTATGCACTTACAACAAGTAAACTATGCAGGTATTATGGGCAAAATCAAATATTAGAGAATGTAACAATGTCAGTACCGTCAAAAAGCATCTACGGCTTGGTTGGAGAAAATGGAGCGGGAAAGACAACTCTTTTCCGAATTTTAGCAGGTTTATCACAGCCGTCATCCGGCACATTTTCAATCATGCAATCGGTGTCCTTACAGGAACTATCGGAGGCTCGCAGAAGAATTGGCTTTATGATTGAGATGCCAGCCCTTTATCCCGATATGACTGTATTGCAAAACATTTTTGTCCAGCAAATTCAATATAACGGTCACAAAGATGCCTCAAAAGCTATCAGTGTGCTGCAAATAGTTGGGTTAGATACGCAGCAAAACAAAAAGGCCCGTCACCTTTCATTAGGTATGAAACAGCGTCTTGCGTTAGCGATTGCGCTATTGAACGATCCTGAAATACTTATTTTGGACGAACCTATCAATGGACTTGATCCGATGGGGATTGTTGAAATCAGAGAATTGCTACTATCACTTAATCAAACGAATGGTATTACGATTGTTATATCAAGCCATATTTTGAGCGAGTTAGAGCACATTGCTACGCATTACGGATTTTTACATAATGGGAAACTGCTGCGAGAGGTATCTTCTTCCTCCATCCCGCAATCTTCTGACGGCTTGGAAGGCTTTTATAAGGATATGTTGGAGGGCGGAAAATGAAACGATTGATGAAAGCGGAATTATATAAATTCGGACATGAAAAGTCTGTTTGGATTATTTCTGCCGTTCTTATTGCTTGTGCGTGTATTTCTATTTTTACGCAGGTATATGCCAGTGCCGAAAATGCCTTTACTAATTTAGGAAAAGATGTAATGGTTCTATATTTGGCCTGTGCTATCTATGCCGGAGTATCGTTTGCCGACGAATTTAGCAATCGAACCATTATTCATATTATTGCACATGGATATAGCCGTATGCAGTTTTTGATGGCAAAACTCATTCACTATTTACTTGGATGTCTGTTGATTATACTTGCCTATTTAACCATATCTACCGGAATTGCAGCGGCGGTTTTAGGAACAAGTACCCCTGCCTCGGTTTTTATAGGTCACATATTATATAACATATTAAGGGGATTACCTTTCTATTTTGTTATGACAATGGCTTTCTTTTTCTTTGTAATTGTAACACGAAAAGGAGCCTTGGCTATTGCGGGATCAGTTTCATCTGCCATTCTGTTTGTCGTTTTTACAAATAAGGCATATTCAGCTCAAGCATTTCCTGAGCAGAGTTGGCTGAGGTTACTTCCCAACATACAGTTATCTATGCTTTATGATGGTTCTCTGATATTCACGGATTATTTGATTGCAGTAGCACTATCTGTAATTTCCAGCATTACTATAATATTTACAGCATGTATCGCAATTATTCGGAAAACTGAATTATAAGCTGTTATCAAAAAATCTGAGGCACAGTTACAGAATTACAAAGATGCGTCTTGTGAGTGGTTTTTCAATCGGAGGTATACTTATGGAAAAAGAAACGATGGGAACTGTAATTTCAGTTACAAAACAATGGTGGTTAAAAGTGAATCGTAAACCTGTCCGGCTTCTGCCATTCTTTATCCTCACCGAGAACAATGACCTTGCCACGGAATATGAATATCGGCATGAGGGCGTGAACGACTATATCACCGCCCCGGTCAATATCCCGGAGCTGATCCGGCGAGTTTTGTTCTTTGTGGAATGAAGCTTTTTTATTCGGCGGCTTTGTTAAGCAAGGCCGCCATTTTTAATTCATTTATCTTCAATGTTTGTTCTGAATATCGTATAATGTAGGGGAACGGCTGTGGTTTCATAGAGTGGTGAGGTGTTTATATTATGAATGAACGAGAAAAAACGATCCGATTATGGTTTGAGATGTGGCTCAATCAGCAGGATATGGGGATTGATGATATATTTACAGAAGATGTGATTTATACAGAAAGCTGGAGTCCCCAGTATAACAACCGAAAAACAGTAAAGCATTGGTTTCAGGAATGGAATACCCGTGGCAAGGTGGTCATTTGGGAAATCAAGCAATTTTTTCATAAGGGGGATCAAACGGTTGTAGAGTGGTATTTCAAAAATGAAATGAATAATGGGGATATAGAGGAATTTGACGGCATTTCTTTGGTTGAATGGACAGAGGATAATAGAATAAAGTCGTTGAAAGAATTTGGGTGTAATCGCAATACCTATAATCCATACCAGGAAGGCGATACTCCTCAGTTCAGAGTAGAAAAAGCGAATTGGTTTTGATGGAGTGCTTATAATGTTAGCGGCTGTGGTTTCATAGAAAGTTGAGGGATTTTTGAGATTTACCATATATCATATAAAGAATGGAGGTGCATGATTTTGAATCCTAAATTACTGGTCGTTGATGATGAACGCGGTATTGTTGATATGATACAGAGTTATTTTCAAACACGATATGATATTCTGACCGCTTATAGCGGCCAAGAAGCACTCAAAAAAGTAGCCTACAAACCAGATTTAATTTTATTAGACATCAATATGCCTGGAATGGATGGCCTGACTGTATGCCAGAAGATACGGGAACACATAGCCTGTCCCATTCTTTTTTTGACTGCTCGTATTGAATCCAGCGATAAGATTATTGGATTTCAGGCCGGGGCGGATGATTATATCGTCAAGCCCTTTGATTTGGATGAATTGGGGGCGCGTATTGCTGCACATCTGCGTCGGGAGCAGCGACGCCAAAATAATTCGGCAGTACGCTTCTTTGGTGAATTGATACTGGACTATTCCGCCCGAACAGTTACAATCAATAATCAGAACATCCCGCTATCTAAGAGGGAGTTTGAGATTGTAGAACTTTTATCCCTCAATGCAGGACAGGTTTTTGATCGTGAGCGGATTTATGAGCGTGTGTGGGGATTAGATGGGGACGGAAACAGCGATACAATTATGGAGCATATCCGGAAAATACGCGCTAAATTTGCAGCACATACATTGCACAATTACATTGAAACAGTTTGGGGGTGTGGGTATCGGTGGAACGCCTAAAAAATATGGGACTAAAGAAATCTTTCCTGTTATTATCCCTCTCCTGTTTAGCGGTGGCATTTCTCCTGCTTGGTGCGGTTATCTTTCTTTGCCGTGGCATTGAAAACTATTATCCTTTAGGCGGTGTAGAAATCCTATCGGATGGTTCAATCGTACCCCTGCCATCTCCTACGGCGTCACAACAGCGCATTTTGGCTATCCTAAATATTGTGCAGACGCTTTCCTGTATTCTTTTTCCAGTAGGCGGATTGATTGTTTCAGTCTTTCTTTTTTATTATCTCAAATTGAAACAGCCTATTTCCTGCCTGCAAAATGGCATTATGCGGATTCAGAATAATGATCTGGATTTTTCGCTGCCGATTTTGTCTTACGATGAAATGGGACAACTATGTGCTGCCTTTGAAGAAATGCGGAGTGAACTTCTGAAATCGAATCGGCTGTTGTGGCAACAGGCCGAGGAACGCAAACGGCTCAATGCCGCATTTTCCCATGATCTGCGTAACCCGATTACGGTATTAAAAGGAAGTGTAAAACTTTTACGGCAAGGTATTCAGGACGAACAGACCATAGACCGGCTGGAAAGTTACACTTTACGGATTGAGCAGTATGTAGAAGCTATGAGCAGTGTTCAAAAGTTGGAACAACTCTCTGTTAAGCCAAAAGAAATCAGACTATCCGTTTTGCAGAGTGAATTGCAGGAAACAGCACGACTGTTGGCGCTATCCAAAAAAGTTTCTGTTTTAGTCCCATCAGGCGGAACTGTTTGTATAGATCACGGGCTATTTCTTACCGTAGCGGAAAATCTGATTGGAAATGCGGCGCGATTTGCAGAAAAAGCAATCTCTATTCAAATAACGCTGCAAAATGATTCTATGACCTTGAATGTAGAAGATGATGGTGCTGGTTATCCGCTGTCTCTCGTGCAGAATGGGCCAAACCCTTTTGAAACGACAAGTAGTAATTCCTCACATTTCGGAATGGGGCTTTACAGCAGCAGAATTTTATGTGAAAAACATGGTGGCCGATTGATTTTGGAAAATAGGGTTGGGGGCGGTGCATCCGCAACTGCTATTTTTCATTTCGTGTAATCCTTGAGCGATTTTTGAGATTTATCATTTACACTCTCCTTATACCACAAATAAGGAGAGTGTTTTTTATGAATATTGAGGCAAAGAATTTATCAAAGATTTATGGTGACGGTGAAAACCGAGTGGTGGCTTTGGATCATGCGAATCTCGAAATTGTATCCAGCGATTTTATTTCTATTATGGGACCATCTGGAAGCGGAAAAAGCACCCTGCTTCATTTGCTTTCCGGCTTGGATAAGCCATCTTCCGGCTCGCTGACCTACGATGGTAAAGATATTTACAGTTACAGCGATAAGGAGTTGTCGGCATTCCGCCGGAAGCGGATTGGATTTATTTTTCAGCAATTTAATCTGCTTCCGGTTCTGACGGCGAAAGAAAATATTATCATGCCTCTTTTGCTGGATAAACAAAAACCGGATGAAGCATACCTGAAACAGCTTACAGAACTGCTTGGCATTCAGGGCCGCTTGGAACATCTGCCCCATGAGTTATCCGGCGGCCAGCAGCAGCGTGTAGCCATCGCCCGCGCTTTGATTGCAAAGCCGGATGTAATTTTTGCTGATGAGCCTACGGGAAATCTGGACAGCAAAAGCGGCGGCGAAGTCATGGAACTGCTTCAAAATGTATGGAAAAAGATGGGGAAAGCTCTCGTTGTCATTACCCATGACAGCCGTATTGCACGAATGGCAGACCGGCAGTTTCAGATTGTAGATGGTGTGCTTACGGAGGTGACAGCGAAATGAAATCTTATCGTACATTAGCATTGAAAGAACTACTGTCCCAAAAAGTCACTTCTATTCTTATTTTGATTGCCGTTGTGCTGTCTACTATGATGACAACTATTGTAGGACAATCCATTGGCGTACTTAGTGCAATGCGGGAACAGCAGGCCATCGCTATCGGAGGAAACCGATATGCCACTTTTTTGCAGATGAATGCAGAGCAGCTTCATGCACTGGAACAGGATGAGCGTCTTTCCTATGTAGGCAAATCTATTTATATGGGAAGTTTAGAACTCTCCCCATCTCTTACCCTTGGTTTGATGGAGTATTTGGATGATACTGCCGCTATCTACCCATCAAGTACCAGTATAGAGGAAGGTCGCCTGCCGGAAGCCCCGATGGAAATAGCGCTTTCTGAAGATATTCTGAAATATCTTGGCTTTGAGGGCGGTATTGGAGATAAGATTACACTTTCACTGCAAAAAAATCTTCGCCACAACATTGCGGACAGCTATTCCTATACAGCAGAATTTGTTCTTACAGGGATATTGAAAAATAACTACTTGGGATATACAAGCGGCACTGTTACGGGAGTTGTAGGGGAAGGAACTGCTGAACAACTTTTAACGGAATCTTATATTTATTACAATGTGGATATTCGGACTGCCGATAAAAAGAATTTTCAAGCAGTTGTCGATGACATCAATAAGGAATTTAATATCCATGAACTTGATACCAGCTATAATATTGTATATTTGAACGCCTTGGGAATTTCCTATACTGCAAATTCCGAGGGTGCTAATGATAAGGGATTCTCTTTTATGACAGTCGCAGGAATATTAGTGGGTACTTTGATTTTGCTGGCTGCTGGTCTTGTGATTTACAACATTCTGAAAATATCTGTATCAAAACGGATAAAGGGATATGGAACACTTCGGGCTATTGGAGGCGAAAAAGGACAGCTTTATCAGATCATTGTAATTGAAGTAATCCTATTGTGCCTGATGGGGATTCCTATTGGTATGCTTCTTGGCTTCCTGAGTGCCAGAGGAATTTTAGAGGCAGCGACCGGCTTGGTTTCCCCTGAATTGTTCTTGGTTCAGGATGCTTCTGAATTGAAAACTCTAATAGCAGAGAACAGTTCTTTGAATGGAACCTTACTGGTTTTAAGCGGAGCAATCACTTTGGCGTTTGCGTTGTTTGCAGCATTACCAGCAGCCAGATCAGCCGCAAGGGTATCTCCCATTATGGCGATGTCTGGAACAAATCTAAAAATTCGGCGCAGAAAGCGTAAAACAAAGAAAATCCATAATTTTGAAGCATATTATGCCCGCCTGAACTTAAAGAGAAATAAAGGCCGTACTGCAATTACAATTTTGTCCCTTGTTATGAGTATCACGGTTTTTATTGCCCTGCAAGGTTTTTCCTCTCTCCTGAACGCTGCAAGCGCCCTGCAAGATAACCATGTAGGAGATTATCAGATCACAAATGAAAGTATTGGATTTACCACAGATGATCTGAACACTTTGCGGAAAAATGAAGCTGTGCAAAGTGTAGCCGCCATACAATTTTCGCTTTACGAACAAAATGAAAATGGGCTGCTCGATGAAATCAGTCTTGAATTTCAACTGAAACCCGGCGAAACTTTTCAGGTTGTCGGATTGAACGATGAATATTGGGATTATTTTATGGGGGATCAATTACCAGAAGAACAGCTTGGACAACTGAAAGCAGGGAACGCCTGTATAGTAAGGAATCCTATTCCCATGAGCTACGGCGAAGATGTTCTTGAATTTACAAATATAGAGGCCGGAGAAAACATCTGTGTTGCGGGAATGGAGCTGAATGTTTTGAAAACCTTGGATGGCTATGACGGTTATCTTGGTATTGGAAATGGCGGTTTCACAAATGGTGTTCAAGTGATCGTTGATGATGCTATCTATGAACGCCTGACGGGAAAAGATACCTATTCAGAGTTTTTGCCTACACTGAACGAGGGTGCTGACAGGGAAAACTTTGATACATTTATCGAGGCGTTTTGTAACAGAATACCGGGGACAACATTCTTGTCATATGAAGAAACCGACCAGCAACTAAAAGAGAGCTTTGCACAAATTCAAATGCTGGCATGGGGGCTGATTCTTTTCGTTGGCCTGATTGGTATTCTTAATATCATCAATACCGTTTACACAAATATTCACACCAGAGTAACAGAAATCGGTATGCAGCGGGCCATTGGAATGAGTGCCGATAGCCTTTATAAAACTTTCCTTTGGGAAGGTGCATATTACGGAATCATTGCCTCTGTGATTGGAAGCGTGCTGGGATATGTTTGTACGATCTTCATTGAGGCGGCCACGAGCGACACCATCCAGCTTGTTGCAATCCCTGTCATGCCCATTCTTGAAGCAACCCTCTTGGCAGTAGGAGCTTGCTTGCTGGCAACAGCAATTCCGCTACGGAAAATTTCAAAAATGAATATTGTGGATTCGATTGAAACGGTTGAGTAGAACACTATTTTTTGAAATGTCCGAGCGTTGTAACAATTCAGCCTGTTTTTCTGTCGAAATCAAAGGCACCTCGGACATTTGTGTAACATTTGTAGTTTATGATGATTATAAATCAAAGATAACTTTCACTTAGGTATTAAGACATAATATGGAGGTGATGATGTGATGGGACATTAGCTGTTTTGGATATAGAAGAATCCGGCAAGCAGATCGGAGAAAAGTTATTTCTGCTTCTTAACGAGGAACAAAAGAATGCTCTGATGCAATATATTTTGGAACAAGGAGTCTGTCATGGAACAGTATTCAATTCCTGTCACACTTCCTTTGCTGCGGAGAAGAATCCTCTTACAGAAATACAAGTAGGCGAGCTTTATCTATGCCTGGAACATCGTACTGTCAGGGTTCGTGAACGGATTATCAACCTGACAAGTAAGGAGTTTGATATACTGGCATTGCTCATTGCCAATCCCAAACGTGTTTTTACTTACGAACTGATTACCGATTTGGTTTGGAAAAAGGATTGTGATTTCTATTCGAGAAAAGCGATTCATAATCATATAAGTAAGCTGCGTAAGAAATTGCGCTTTGAACCGGATCTTCCAAACTACATTGAGAGTGTCGCCGGAATCGGCTATAAATTTGAACATCTATAACATGAGCCCACAAGGTGTCGTTTTCCCTTGTGGGCTTGCTTTTTGCAGCATATATTCTAAAAGCAGAATATGTAGAAAATTGCGAATATAAAGAGTAAAAAGCGAATGTCTGCGGACTGATACAGGAAACATAACCGATATAATTTTCTCCCAAGGAGGTATCAAGCAGCCGATTCAGGTTCCTCCTTGATGGGAGGAAATGCCTATGCGTCTATGCAACACAGATCCGCAGATAAACTGCTTTACATTCAGTCACCTATACGTCGTAATCCAGCTCGTATGGATTGCGGCGTTTTTGGTTTCGACAAAGTTTGAGCATTTTCGCTGTCAGCCTCCCGGAGAAATTTCATACTGCTGCTTTGGCGCGCCTGTTCTTTGTACGGGCGCGCTTTTTTGTACCCTTTTTTTAATCAGAAAGAGACTTAGACCTTATCGCTGCCGCAGCCCACCCTCTGATTTCGATTTTTGCCATCAACTCAAACATCGAAATTGGAGGAAATTACTATGAAGAAAATCAATCTTCGGGATTATTACCCGTATTATACACAGGACATGATCGTTGAGGTGCCGGATGAAGTTGCTTTGTTGCTTCGGGAATATATGTTGTTGGAAGAAGCCTATCGGATTCGTACATACCGCTATAAAGCATTTTACTCTCTGGATCGAGACGAAGGTATTGAGCGTGAGATATTGCAAAAGCCTCTTAACCCGGCAGAAATTTGGGAACAGCGTCAAATGACGGAGTTGATTTATAAAGGTCTTTCCAAACTTCCGGTAAAACAGCGCCAACGGATCTATGCACACTTTTTTCTTGGCATGAGTAAAGCGGACATTGCAAGAGCTGAAGGAACAGATGCTTCTTCTGTTCGCAAGAGCATTAACCGTGGTTTGCACCAGTTAAAAAAATATTTTGAAAAAATTTAGCTTGCCCCGCCCTTTTTTGACTGAAAAATGTACTGAATAATAGAGGGACATATTCGGCGGAACAAGCCGGACGGGTGTGGTAAGGAAGCATATACGTCCTCCCACCCCAACTGCAATATCAATTCGTCTGCCATGCCCCTTGCTTGTTCCTTGACAACCGAATATACGCTGTTACAGGTACTTCATTCTGTGTTCCGAGCGGCAGATGGGGCGGCGCGGTGACAGGCGGCCTAAGGAGGTGATGAATCCAGGCTGTCCGAGCGATAAACGCAACCTACGAAACCGGCTGTGGCAGGCCGGACGCGATAACGACGCAGATCATAATGGTACTTCTTCACAGCTTCCTAAAGACTTGGGGAGAGTTCCTGCGGCGTTTGCTTGCTCTGGCAAAGCGGCGGCGTATGTGGGACTATGATGCGGTGACGCTACCCGCAGCCTGTAACAGCCCCGTCCTTATAACAGAAGGACTTGCCGGGGTGCGTGGCAAATACGGCAGTAAAATCGAAATCAGATATAATGGGCCGGATTTATGTGTGCAATAACCATAGATCCGACCTATTCATGTGGTTTTGATAACACAGTTTTCAGAAGGGAGTTGATACTATGGAATTGAACACCATTGTCAGTGAAGTAGGTACGCTGGTAGACATTCGGGATGTCTCTGTCAACAAAGAACTTTCCCGTGATGAACGGATTGCAGAATTTGTTCAGCAAATCAAAAATCCATACCACTTTAAGTGTGGACGTTTTACTGTACAAGCCAGTTTTTCTGCTGAAGGTGCTACCCTGGAAGAATGTATCAAGGGTATTTTGCGATAGCTGCAATTTTAAGAAGGGGGCTGACTTTTCCGTAAAAGCATGGTAGAATAAGAATCGGAAAAGGAATTGAATATGGCATAACCACACTTCTTGAATTGCGGGGATTTTTCTGTGCAACGAAAGGAGTGTTTTTTTATGCAGGTTTACAAAGCGATTAAGTACATCCGTCTTTCTTATACGGATGATAAAACAGTAGAAAGTGACAGCGTTGCTAACCAGCGGCGCCTGATTGATGACTACATAGCCCGACACCCGGAAATTGAGGTTGTGGCAGAAAAAATTGACGATGGTTATAGTGGTGTTTTGTTTGATCGCCCAGCATTTCAGGAAATGATGCGGATGATCGAACAAGGCGAAGCTAACTGCGTGATTGTCAAAGACCTCTCCCGCTTAGGTCGTGAGTACATAGAAACAGGCCGTTATATGCGCAGAGTATTTCCAGCCTATGGAGTGCGCTTTATCGCAATTAACGATAATGTGGACACGGAAAATGACGCTGCCGATGATCTCACGGTTTCTGTCAAAAACATTATGAATGAGGCTTACTGTCGGGATATTTCCGTTAAGACACGGAGCGCCCTGGAAGTAAAACGACGCAGCGGGGATTTTGTAGGTGCTTTTACCATTTATGGTTATGTGAAAGTCGGTGATAAACACAAGAGCCTGGAAGTAGACGAATATGCTGCTAATGTTGTGAGGGATATTTTCAGAAAACGGCTGGAGGGATTCAGCGCTTCCCATATAGCGGATGAACTGAACCGATTAGGAATTCTTTCGCCTTTAGCGTATAAGCGCAATCACGGAATGCCTCATGCAAAAGGTGGCTATACAGACCGAAAGGATTGCAAATGGTCTGCAACTACAATCATCCGCATTTTGCAGGATGAAACTTACACCGGAACACTGGTCCAGGGCAAACAGACAACGCCCCATTTCAAATTAAAAGAGCGTGAGGACAAACCTTCTTCGGAATGGATTCGTGTGGAGGGAACCCATGAAGCGATCATACAAAAGCACGA
Source organism: Blautia sp. aa_0143 (assembly GCF_004167315.1). NCBI lineage: Bacteria > Bacillati > Bacillota > Clostridia > Lachnospirales > Lachnospiraceae > Blautia > Blautia sp. aa_0143. The sequence continues at coordinate 115,328 of NZ_RCXU01000007.1, read as the reverse complement.
TTTTGATCTGGTGCAACGACTCCGCAGGATTGACACAAGGACTTCTCCCAAATCGGATAAGGTTTACCTGTTTTCCGGTATTTTGATCTGCGGCTGCTGTGGCTGCCGTATGACCCGCAAGACGAACCGCTATAAAGATAAAGAGTATCACTATTATTACTGCCCGACCGGCAAAAAGAATGGCTGCACATCGTCGGTCATGCTGAAAGAGTCGGATCTGATTGAATGTGTGCAGGACAGTTTGAAAGGACATATTGAAAATGTTGCTTCTCTGGATGCCCTGCTGTCCAGTATCAGTCAGGAACGGATCAACCGGGAATTGGCGCAGGAATATGCCGCACAGATCAGAGTAAATGAAAAGCGTGTGGCACAGACCGAGGGCTTTAAGGCAAAACTCTATGAAAATCTGGTGAGTGGAATTCTGACAAAGGAAGAATTTCTCTCTTATAAGCGAAAATACAATGCAGATATTGAACTGTTCCAAAAGGCAATCGTTGAATGGAACGATAAACTTACAGATGTATTGGAAAACCGAAGCGAACGAAACCGTTGGATCAACCATTTTATGAAATTTTCTACTATGGAGGATATTGACCGCCGGGCAGTCATGCAGCTTATCCGAAGCATACGGGTAATGGGTAAAGATGAACTGCATATTGAATTTAATTACCAGGATGAATATCAGAAAGCAATCTCTTTGGCGGAACAGATTGCTACAAAAAAAGAAGAAAGGATGGTGGGCTAAATGGCAAGAAAAAGCAGAAAACAGACGGCGGCACCTATGCCGGCACCATCTTTGTATGTACATGTGGCTCTGTATATCCGTCTTTCTGTGGAGGATAACAAAAAGCGAGGCTGCTCAGTAGAAAACCAAAAGCTGGTACTGAATGACTTTCTTTCAGATAAACCGGACTTCGTTGTGTATGATACCTATATCGACAACGGAGCGACAGGGACAAATTTTCACCGCCCTGGATTTCAGCAAATGCTATCTGATATTGAAGCAGGCCACATTAACTGTGTGATTGTTAAGGATCTTTCCCGATTAGGGCGAAATTCTATTGACACAGGTTATTATATCGAACAGTATTTCCATGCACATAATGTTCGCTTCATTGCTGTTACGGATCAGTTTGACACAGCGGATTCCGGAAATCTTCATGGCGGTATCATGCTGCCTTTGAAAAATATGATCAATGAAGCCTATGCTCTGGACATTGGACGAAAAATCAAAGCACAAGCGCGGCAGGCTATGAAAGATGGCGACTATATTGGTGCACGGGCACCTTACGGTTACAGGAAAGACCCTGATAATTGTCATAAACTTCTGATTGATGAAAATACTGCCCCTGTGGTAAAACAGATTTTTGAATGGGCACACGAGCATGTGTCGCTAAACCGGATTGTCCGTAATCTAAATGAGATGGGGATTCCGGCACCGAGCCATTATAAAAAGACCACTGGCGAGATTACCAGTCCGGGCCTGATCGGAAGCGGCAAATGGCAGACCCGTACAGTGATGAAAATTTTAGAAAGCGAAGTCTATACAGGTGATCTGGTGCAAGGAAAAACAAAGATTGTAGATCATCAGCAGGTCAAGGCTGGAGAAGATAATCTGATTATTGCCAAATGCACCCATGAACCGATCATTAGCTATGAATTGTTTAATGCAGTTCAGGAATACAGAAAACAGATCTGTGAAGAAAGCAAAGCAACTCCAAAACGCCCCTACACGCCAAACATTTTCAAAGGCAAAGTGTTCTGTGCTGATTGTGGCAGAAGCCTTCACCGGCAACGTGCCGAGCGCCGGAAAGGCCCCGATACTTATTGGTTCCACTGCCTTACAAACAGCCGGGTAGAAAAAGATAGCTGCAAAGGCGCAACGATGCAGGAAAAGGAACTGATTTCTACTGTTACGGCTATTCTTGAAAAAGAGCTGACAGTTGCGCTGGGAATGTCGCTGCCACTCTTTCAGTTAGAGGCAAGACAAAAACAGGAAAAAGATAAGCTGAAAATTCAGATGTCGGCCAAACGGCAGGAAATTGAAAAAACACGCCGGCTGATCCGTGGTCTATATGAAAATTTTGTGCAGGGTATTTTGACAAATGATGAATACTTTGAATTGAAGGCGGATTATGAATATGCTATCAATGCTCTGTCTGGTGAGATTGAAGTATTTGAAAAATCTATGGACTCCCTGGACAACCAGCTTGCCCGATACCGTGCAATGGAAAAGGATGCAAAAACACTGGCACAGGATCATGTGCTGACTGCAGAACTGATTGAACGGCTCATTGAACGAATTGAGATCGACCACGAGCGGAATATTCATGTAACCTTCCGTTTCAAAAATGAATTTCAGGGAAAGGCGGTGGAACCGTGCGCAACTATGTGATTGCCCTTTATATCCGTCTTTCTGTGGAAGATTTCAAAACCGAAAGTTTGAGCATACCAAATCAAAAATTGATTCTTCGTGAAAAAGCTATGTCTCTGCCGGAATGGGATAACAGTGAGATTTTGGAATTTATTGACAACGGTCATACAGGGACAAACTTTGAGCGTCCGGCGGTGCAGGAACTTTTAACAATGGTTCGGGCTGGAAAGATCAACTGTATTATTGTAAAAGACCTTTCCCGATTTGGACGTAACAGCATTGAAACCGGCTATTTTATTGAGCGGGTCTTTCCTCTTTACCACACCCGTTTTATTTCCGTCAGTGATGATTTTGACACAGCTAATTTCAAAGGTGATACCGGAGGGATTGATATTGCTTTCAAGTATCTTATTAGCGAGTGTTATAGCCGGGATATGTCCATGAAAACCAAAAGTGCAAAATACGCAAAGATGCGTCGTGGGGAATATCAGAGTGTCATCTGTCCTTACGGCTATCGCAAGAGTGCAGACGGACGTATGGAACCGGACGAGGATGTTGCCCCGAATGTGCAGATGATATTTCAATGGGCGTCTGAAGGCAACACCGCAGCCGAGATCACAAGAAAACTGTATGCCATGAATATCCCCACCCCTGGGGAATATCGCAAACTTAAGGGCAAGGACTATTACAATGTTTCCCGAACAAACGGCGTTTGGAGTACATCAACGGTCCTGCGTATTTTAGAAGATCAAAGATATATCGGTACCTATGTAATTGGCAAGAGAAAGGTAAAAGAGATTGGCAGCCGACATACACAGTTAAAGGATGAAAGTGAGTGGTTCAAAATACCGAACCATCATCCGGCTATTGTAAGTGTGGATCTATTTGAGAAAGCCAATGCTTCAATTAAGCGTTTCTCTCTGTCAAATAAAAAGCCGCGTGATTATCTGCTCCGTGGTAAGGTGTTCTGTGGATGCTGCGATCATGCAATGTCTCTACGAAATGGTGCGTGGTTTTATTGCCGTCATTCCGAGGTGGCTGAAACGCTTCCTTGTCATGGTGTGCGCATAAAGATGGCAGATCTGGAGCAGGTTGTATTTGAAACAATTCGGGCTCAAATGTGTCCGGCATTGGGAATTGATAGCAATAAGGATAAATTGGATTTGCAGACAGTCCAGCAGGCCGAACATGAAGAAAAACTCCGTTCTATTCAAGACAGCAAGCGGCATCTTTATGAGCAGTATGCACTCGGAGAGATTGATTTGGAAACCTATCGAACACGAAAAGCGGTTTATGACACGGAGCTGGTACAAGCCAAAAATGTTCATGCTGTCATTACTGCACAGACAAAGCAGATAAAAAGTGATTATGAGATTAAGCTGAAACAACAGGAAATTGTTCAGGAAGTCGGAAACGCCAACATGCTGACAAAAGCTCTGATTGACCGGCTTATCAACAAAGTTTACGTCTTTCCAGGAGATCGGATTGAGATTGAATATGCAACACAGGATTTCTTAGAAACTAAGGAATCCGAAAAGGAGGTATAACCGTGAACACCCATTTGAAACAGCTATGGGCAGCTATGAAGCTGCCCGAAAAACTTCAAAAAAAGTTATAAATTTTTTTGTCGTGGGCTTGACATACGGGTGCCTCAAATCATGCAGGCGAATACGCCTAACACCTGTTTCTTTTATCCCCCGAACCATTTCATGTTCCATAAATGATTTTGTAAATCGAAACATTCTTTCATTTGCCGTTATTCCATACAACATACTACAATATTCTTTTAATTCCTCTACTAAAAATGGTGGAATAGATATTTTCCGATTGCTTTTCGGTGTCTTAGGTGGCGTGATCATATCTTTACCATTCAAACGCTGGTATGACTTGTTAATCGTGATACACCGCTTCTCTAAGTCTATATCTTCATAAGTTAAAGCGAGTAATTCTCCGATTCTCATACCAGTCCAATATAAAAGCAAAAACGCCATTCTTGCTTCCGGCTTACTGTCCATAGAGGGTAAAAACTCTTTGAACTCCTGTTTTGTCCAAAAATCCATTTCATCAGCTTTACTCTTTCCGATACTTCCCGCTTTTCTGCAAGGATTATCTCGCAAATCATAATAGCGTACAGCATAATTAAAAAGCGCTGCCAACTGATTGTTAATGCTTTTCAAATAAGTTGGAGCATATCCTTTTTTAATCAACTCATTTTGCCATGCTCTGATATCTGAAGTTTGAATTTCACACATTTTCTTGTGTTTGAAATACGGAGTTACTTTCAAATCAAACACATATCGCTTATTAATAATCGTGCTTTCTCGCAATCGGTTCTCCATATCTGCAAAATAAATTTCTACGAAGTTTTCAAAACTGATATCCAGATTCTTCTGCTGTTGCTGGAGAAAATTTCTTTCCCATTCATCCGCTTCTCCTTTTGTTTTAAAACCTCGTTTGTTCTTTTTTCGGCGTACTCCCTGCCAATCCTTATAATAAAACTGACTGCGCCATAATTTCCCGTCTCTTGTTGCCGGCATATCATCATCCCCTTTCTTCTAAACTACCATTCCATAAAATTTTTCCTGAAAATACTTTCTTGGCACTTTTCCCGAAATCACTCGAAATCCCTTTGCTTTCAACTCATCATTCAGTCCTCGAATAACTTTATAGGCATACCCTCTGGATACTCCGAGTAATTCAGCAACTTCATCTGCGGTAATATACATTTTCATCGTATTCTCCATATTCATTTCTCCTTTCCTTTTTAATTTTGGTACACTTTTGTGTTCCTTGTAATTCGCATTATATAGTACACATTTGTGTTCGTCAAGTATTTTTCATAAATTTTTATACACAAATGTGTCCCAATGTGCTAAACTATCACTATACACACAAAACACAAAAAGGAGAAACGCTATGACTGTCGGAGAAAAAATCAAATATTATCGGAATATCCGTGGAATATCACAGGAAATGTTGGGAAATCTTTCCGGCATAAATCCGGCTACTATCAAGAAGTATGAATATGGTATTCGTAATCCAAAGCCAAATCAATTACTGAAAATCACAAACGCCCTTGGTATTAGCATTAACCTGTTCATGGACTTTAATATAGAAACTGTATCGGATGTGCTTTCTTTACTGTTTAAACTGGATGAGCAAGTAGATATGAAATTTGAAGTGGAAAAAGATGATAATGGAGAATTTATCCCTTCTACTGTAAAATTATCTTTTCAGAATGCTGCAATCAATCAGAAACTTTGTACCTATCTGAAAGCAAAGCAAATAAAAGAAAATCTGGAAACCTCTAAAGAGAAGTTGAGCACCAAAGATGATTATATAGAAACTATAAATGAGATTGAGCAGAACATAGAAGATATTAAAAATCATCTTGTAGACGATAATATGGTAGTTAAAAAAGGCACTGACGGAATTACTGTAAAATTATTTCCGCAATAATCCCTAAAACCTATTGACTCCAACGTAACGTGATACTGTATGCTATCCTTGTGAAGCAAAGTAGATATATGCCGGCATTTTCCATCTTGCTTCTCTATCATTAAAGGAGCTGATAAAATGAAAACCATAAGTCAAGTTGCAAAATTAACAGGAGTAAGCATACGCACTCTGCAATATTATGATGAGATTGGGTTATTAAAGCCCAGCGAACTTACTCCTGCAGGCTATCGTCTATACGATGAACACGCATTGCAAACCCTACAGCAAATCCTCTTTTTTCGGGAACTAGATTTTCCGTTAAAAGACATTATCAAAATTATGCAAAACCCTGACTTTGACAGGATTTCCGCTTTCAAAAAGCAAAAGGAACTGCTTTTTCTAAAGCGTAATCGAACAGACAGACTTATACAGCTTCTTGAACGACTTGAGAAAGGAGAAGAATGTATGAGTTTCAAAGAATTTGATTTATCAGAGTATATCCACGCATTAGAAGATTTTAAGGTTAATCAAACAGACACAATTATTAAACATTGGGGAAGTATCGACAATTTTGATATGTTCATTCAAAAAATTAAAGACGATGAGGAAAACGTAGCCAAACTCGCCATTCAACATTTTGGAAGTATTGAAAAATATACAGAAGAAATGAAATATAATCTGGAACACTTTTCAGAAATTATGGATAAAGAATGGAATGAAGATGCAGAGAAAATCGCCGCTCAATCAGATCTGCTGTACGGAAAACTAACAGCCAATTTGGCCTGCGATGTATCCTCTCCCAAAATACAGGAAATCGTTTATGAGATACTGGAATTTATCAAAAAGCAGAGTTCTTCTGTGACTCTTGATAAACCTCTCATAGATATACTGATCGACTCCTATTCCAATGATTATGTCAAAAACATAACCGATAAAAAATATGGTGACGGCGCTTCTGACTATATTGTAAAAGCCTTTCGATATTACTCCGAAAATAATACTCCATCAAAGAAATAGAGCCAAAGTAGAGCCAACAGACATAAAGAAACCTCGGAAACCCTTGTAAAATGGGCATCCGAGGTTTTCTGTCCGTTATTCAAACTCAATCGTACCAGGCGGCTTACTAGTAAGATCATAGAATACGCGGTTTACGCCCTTAACCTCATTAATAATACGGTTCATCACCTTATTAAGTACTGCATAAGGAATCTCTGCGGACTCGGCAGTCATGAAGTCAATAGTCTTGACAGCACGGAGTGCTACTGCGTAATCGTAGGTTCTGAAGTCTCCCATTACGCCTACGCTTCGCATATTTGTCAGGGCTGCGAAGTACTGGTTTGGCATCCAGGATGGGTCTTCTCCGTGTTCTTTTTTGTAGTCGGCGGCTGCTTTGTCGACTTCTTCACGGTAGATGTAGTCTGCATCCTGTACGATGCGTACTTTTTCTTCGGTGACTTCTCCGATGATACGGATTCCAAGTCCCGGACCTGGGAATGGCTGACGGAATACCAGTCTTTCCGGAATTCCAAGTTCAAGACCAGCTTTACGTACCTCGTCTTTGAACAGGTCACGGAGTGGCTCGATGATTTCTTTGAAATCAACGAAATCCGGAAGTCCTCCTACGTTGTGGTGAGATTTGATCACTGCGGATTCTCCACCGAGACCGCTCTCTACAACGTCCGGATAAATAGTTCCCTGTGCAAGGAAATCTACAGCACCGATCTTCTTGGCTTCTTCCTCAAAGATACGGATAAATTCTTCACCGATGATCTTACGTTTTGCCTCAGGCTCTGTAACGCCTGCAAGCTTGTCGTAATATCTCTGCTGTGCGTTTACACGGATAAAGTTCAGGTCAAACTGACCGTTCGGTCCGAATACGCCTTCAACCTCATCACCCTCATCTTTACGGAGAAGGCCATGATCTACGAATACACAGGTAAGCTGCTTGCCGATCGCTCTGGAAAGAAGACCTGCTGCTACGGAGGAATCTACACCACCGGACAGAGCAAGAAGAACTTTTCCATCGCCGACTTTCTCACGGATCTCTTTGATCGTGTGTTCAACAAAGGCATCCATCTTCCAGTCTCCGGCACATTCACAGACACCAAGTACGAAGTTGGAAAGCATTGTCTTTCCTTCTACTGTGTGCAGTACCTCCGGATGGAACTGGATTGCATACAGTTTCTTCTCTTCATTCTGTGCAGTTGCTACCGGACAGTCTGCAGTATGTGCAGCGATCTCAAATCCCGGTGCAGTCTGGGAAATATAGTCTGTATGGCTCATCCAGCAGATTGTTTTGTCGGATACGTTTTTGAAGATCTTGGAATCTTTTTTATCGATGAGAAGCTCTGTCTTGCCGTACTCGCTGACATCTGCTTTCTCAACTTTTCCGCCAAGGACATGCATCATGAGCTGTGCTCCGTAGCAAAGTCCAAGTACCGGAATACCAAGCTCGAATAATTCTTTCTGGTAAGTCGGTGAATCTGCCTCATAGCAGCTGTTTGGTCCGCCGGTAAGGATGATTCCCTTCGGATTCATCGCTTTAATCTTCTCAAGATCTGTCTTGTAAGAATAGATTTCGCAATATACATTGCATTCTCTGACACGTCTTGCAACCAGCTGATTGTACTGACCGCCAAAATCAATGACAATAACTAATTCTCTTTTCAAGGCTTTCCTCCTGTTGTTTATAACATCTTTAGAATCTGTTACTCATTATAAATGAGTGTATGCACTTTTACAATGCTAATTTTATCTCACGCCGGAATTTTTATTTTCTGCAAAAAAATTTCACTGTTTTTTCGCCCGCTCATCCCAGTAGACACAGTCATTTCTTCCAATTACTTCTGATGTAAACGGAGTGCCGTCATTCTTTTTGTAATGTTTTGTGGCACGGAAAACATATTTTGCGCCGACATAAACGATCGGTACGTTAAAGAACACGATCAGAATATTTCCAAGGTCAGAAAACGCCCAGAGATTTCCAAGTTCCAGTCCTGCAATATTGCAGAGGATTCCAAATGCGGCAACAAAAAGGCCGATACAACGTACAATATTGATGCAGATCTTATCCTTGCGGATACGATTTGCCGCGATTTCCGAAAAACTGATCATTCCCAGAAGGCAGGTAAACGCAAAGAGACAGAAACACAATGTCACAAGAAATGTAACGATTCCGTTCATTGCAGTTCCCGGAGTCAGCACAGCGATAGATTCCGTATATTTCGGAAGTTTATCAAGAGCCTGCCAGTTTTCCGAATCCGCACCGGTCCAGCAATGAGCCATAACTACCACAAATCCGGTAAGTGTGCAGATCACAATGGTATCCAGAAAAACTCCCAGGGAGGCGATCACACCCTGCTCACATGGGTGTTTTGCATCTGCTGCCGCCGCTGACATTGTAATAGTTCCCTGACCTGCCTCATTGGACATCAGGCCTCGTTTTACCCCCTGTGCAAGAACCGTTCCAAAAACACCGCCAAAGAATGCGTCCGGCTTAAATGCTCCTGCAAAAACGCTTCCGAAGAAATATGGAATGCGGGTAAAGTTTAATATTATAAGAAGTAATACTACTACCATATAGAGCACCGCCATCACCGGCACCATCATATCTGTCCATTTGGAAACTTTTTTGATTCCGCCAAATGCGATGGCTGCTGTGAGAACTACGATCAGTGCTCCTACTATATAATAGAAGGCAGATCCGCTTGCGATGGTTGTTCCGGTTACAATCTCTGCCATACGTCCCACTGAGGAAACAACATTAAATCCCTGTGCAGGCAGACAGCAAAGGGCGTACAGAATATACAATACGGAAAGAAAAACTCCGATCCAAACTTTGTTTCCCAGAAGTTTTCTTCCATAGAAAGGAAGACCTCCTACAAATTCGTCGTCTTTTTTTTCTTTAAAAATCTGGGCAAGGACACCTTCCATATATGCCACTGCCATTCCGAAAAATGCGGAAATCCACATCCAGAACAAAGCTCCCGGGCCGCCCACTGCAATAGCACCTGTTACACCCAGAATATTTCCCGGTCCTACACGCATGGCCGAACTTAAGAAAAACGATGCCAGCGGTGAAATTCCTGTTTCAACGACACGTTTCTCGGTCATAGTCCGGATTCCTTTTTTAAAATAGGTCACCTGCATGAACCCAATCCTGAAACTGAAAAAAATTCCGGATCCAAGAAGCAGTATGATCGCAAAGGATATGTTTCCCAGAATGGGAATGCTGCTGTACCAGTCAAAATTTGTAGGAAAATCCCACAGAAAATCAGACAGTGGACCGATAAAGCTGAACACTCCGTTGATCGCCTCAAACACTCTCTCCATAGCTATTTCCTCCCTTTTTATCTGAAGGTCTCAGAATTGAATACAGACAGGCATTCCCATCCGTCACCTTTCATTTCCGCTTCAGATTTTTATGCTATGGTTTATTATACCGTATCGCCTTGCAAAAGTCCTCTTAATTTTTAGTATTTTTGAGTAAATTCCAGAATTTTCCATCCTTATGGCCTTTTTCACATCCGCTTGCAGATTAGTCTGAACAAACAGTCGAGAAGTTTCGCAGGATTTTATAAGACTTTATGAGATATTTAGATTTTAATCACAGATTTTTAAAATGCTTCTCACAGTTCCATCACATTTTGACGGTATATTATTAAGCAAATAAAGCACAAAGCTTTTTCATCTTATAGATCATTACTTATTTTTCTTTTCATACTCTGCCGGGTCCGTTCCAAGACCCGGCCCTCCTTTTTTTCTGAGATATTCTCCCATACATTCCGCTCCTGATCATCCTTCCTTTTTATCTTCTTACAAACTCCCATCGTATACCATCCTTTCTTTATTCAAAAGGATCTATACCTATAATCATGGTGTCTAAATCGGACACTCTGATCACATCTGATGATCGGCATTTTACTGTTTCCCGATTTTACCCCGATTTCGTTTCATTTCACTCCGTCCAGACAAAACCTCAAAAATTCCGTAACACGCATAAACACTGATTTTAAGCACAAAAAAACACCGTCCCCGCAGCTCCCATGTCTGCAAAAACAGTGCTTTTAGTGCGTCTTCAGGGGTTCGAACCCTGGACACCCTGATTAAGAGTCAGGTGCTCTACCAACTGAGCTAAAAACGCATATTTAATTGTTTGTCTTTCGTTTGTTTCGTTCCTCAAGACATGTTGTATTATACGTTATGGTTCGGTGAAAGTCAACACCTTTTTTTAATTTTTTTTATTTTTATCTTTTTTATTTTTTGTATCTTCATTTGATGCAATTTTGTTCAGTGTTTTTTCTATTTCTGACAGCGAATTTCTGATCTGGGCTGCCTGATTGTTGATGCTGCGGTTTACACTGTTGAGATTTCGTCGGAATGAACCGGATTTTCTTTTTTTCAAGTTTTCTTTCTCCCCTTTCCCATATTCGGCAGATTCCTGGTAAGATCATGAGCCTGCGCCTGAACAAACCAAACATTTACATACCACTTTACGTTCCTCTTTTCCTTATTTATTATATGAAAACAGGCCGATCAGTTTCCCGATCAGCCTGAAAAAAATCTTATTCACAATAAATGTCGCAACCCCGCAGGGGACTTACTTGATTTGGTTAAAACTCCACAGACTTCCACCATCGGACAACCAACACCACTGCAAGCAGTGCAGTCAACAGATCGGAAACCGCCTGAGACGCAAGCACCCCCTGATATCCGGCAACCCGAAGCGCCACATTCAGCACAATGGCAAAGATCACACCCTGTCTGCTGACGGACAGGAGAAACGCTCCCACTGCCTGTCCTGCTGACTGGAAAGTACAGGTACTGATCAGCACAATTCCCATAAACACCATACCCGCCAGCTGCAGGCGAAGCATCAGTGCGCCGTTTTCCACAACCGAAGGATCACTCATAAAGATCCGCACCAGCTGCGGGGCAAAAAATCCAAGTACAGCCATCAGGACAAGAGCCAGCCCGCCCTCAAACAGATAGGCAAATTTCAGCGTTCCCTTCAGTCTCTCGCGGTTTTTCGCACCATAATTGTACCCGATCAGCGGCTGCCCGCCAAAAGCAAAGCCAACAAGCACCAGCGCCGCGATCATATTGATCTTCATGACGATACCCATAGCCGCAACTTTATCATCACCGAATCCCAACAACGCACGGTTGGTAAGAGCAATCCCGATACTCTGCATCAGATTTGTCACCGACGCCGGAATCCCAATTGCAAAAACCGCTCCGATTTCCGCCCCTGAAATATGAAATCCCTTAGGGTTCACAGAGAGATTTCTGCTCTTCTTAATAAGAAACCACACGAAAAAAATATCCGTACATACATTTCCGATCACCGTAGCTGTGGCAGCACCTGCCGCACCCCAGCCAAGCCCGAAGATCATCACCGGGTCCAGAATGATATTCACAACCGCACCAAGCACAGAACCGATCATAGATGCTGTGGCAAAACCCTCTGTACGCAGCTGATTGGACGGCGCCAACGCCACAATGATAAACGGAGCGCCCAGTGCGATACAGGTATAATACTGAGAAGCATACTCCCAGGTTGCCTCACTTGCACCCAGCAACCCCAGAATAGGGCTTCGCAAAAGCATCAGAACAACGGTAACCACCACACCGCAGACAATGGCCCCATAAAAACTGAACACACTGATCCTCTTCGCATCCTCGAATTTCTTTTCCCCGAAAAGCCTGGAAATAAAAGAACTTCCGCCCAGGCCAAAAATATCTCCAAGGGCGATCATCAGCGTAAAGATCGGTGTACCCAGAGCAACACCCGCCACCAGATCCGTATTCCCGGTTCCCGCAATAAAATAAGTATCTACCATATTATAGATCAGCGAAATCACCATACTGAACACAACCGGAAGCGCCAGCTTAAAATACGCCTTCGGAATCGGATACTTTTCAAAAATCTCTTCCTGCATTTTATCGCCTCTATTTCTGTCTGATCACCATCTTGCAGATCGGATTACCCATGGAAGAAAACTTCTCCTCATACTCTGTCATCACATTTCCCTTAACCAGTTCCTCATCATGATGCAGATCAAATGTACAAACCTCCAGATTCCAGTCGGACTCCTTCACCTCTTCCAGAGAAAACTCAAATAACCCACGGTTATCCGTCTTAAATTCCACAGCCCCCTCTTTCTTCAGGACCTGCTCATATCTCTTCAGAAACTCCCTGGAAGTCAGCCTTCTCTTGGCATGACGGGCCTTAGGCCACGGGTCGGAAAAATTCAGATAAATCCCGTCAACCTCATCCTTCTCAAAAATCTCCGGTAAGAGCCTTGCATCCACACGGATAAACACAAGATTGGAAAACTTTTCCCCGGCTTCCTCAAGCTCCTCCCTCTTCTGCAGTGCCCGGAGCAGCACGCTGTCATACATCTCAATTCCAACAAAATTCCTCTCAGGATGCAGGCGCGCCATATCCATCAGAAAACGCCCTTTTCCCATGCCAACCTCAAGAAAAAGCGGTCTCTTCTCCCCAAAAACACTCTCCCACTTCCCCTTAAACCTCTCCGGCTCATCAATCACCCAGTCACACTCCAAAATAGCATCCTTCGCCCCGGGAATATTACGCAATCTCATAAACAACCTCCAATTAATCTTCTTATAATATACAACTCAAATCATAACTTTCCGCAGCCAGCAATCCCAGTCAGACACATCTATCCACCCTCTCACCAACCGCATAAACCAGAACGCCCTCATAAATATGATAAACTTTCTCATTTACCATCATTCCCAAAAATACTCATTCACAAGACGTCCCAATACTCAACTATACATGCAATTTGCCTGCTATCGCAAGCAAAAAATAAAAAAATTTATCAACCCTCAATCCAGGCAACAGCAAAACGCCTCGCCGTCCCCTTACCACCCTATCGGCACAACCTCCCACATCCCAACACCGCAGAATACAGCCACAAGTCAACAACCTCCCGTCACCACAACCAAGAACTCCTTTAAAAAAAAGCCCGAGGGGTGTGCAGAGGGGCCGTGGCTTTACGGCCCCTTTGCGGTTTTCATTTTTCCCCAAAAAAGAATATATCGTCTAATAAACAAATATTCTTTTCCCGTCTTTTTTTGAACACATTTATTCAAACTTTGCAAAAAATTTAACAACTTTTTAGTTGTTTTTACCATAAAAAAGGTGTATCATATAAAAATCAATTATAAACAATAACCAAACAAGGAGGGCACTATGGAACAAATCCTAAATAAGCTTTCGGAAATCGAAGCCACAGCCAATGCCATCATGCAGGACGCTGCGCGACAAAAAAAGGCTCTCTCGGAAGAAGCAGAAAAACAGACCAGGGAATTCGATGCCGCACTTGAAAAAGAAACCGGCACTGAGATCCAGAAGATCCGTGAAGATCTGGCACGCGAGAAAAACGCCCGGATCAATGAGCTTCGCACAGAAACCGAAGACCAGCTGTCCAGGCTGGACGCCTATTACGAAGCCAATCACGAAAGTCTTTGCAGTGAGCTGTTTCAGAAAATAACAGGCATCACCGAAACCTGAAGGGAAAGGAAGTGATTCAATGGGCTCTGTCCTCTCATACAGCGGACTCTCCACCAAGATCCGCGCCATGCAGAGCAGGCTTGTGACAGATGAGCAGCTGGAAGAAATCGTTCAGCTTCCCAATGTCCCCCAGGTAACAGCCTACCTGAAACGGACTCCCGAATATCAGAATATCTGGTCCGGTCTCGATGAAAATGATCTTCACCGCGGACAGATAGAAAAACTCCTGAAGAAATCCATCTTCCTGAATTTTTCAAGGCTTTACCACTTTGCAAATCAGGAACAGCGAACGTTCCTGTCGCTTTACTCGAAGCGTTATGAGATCCGCGTCCTGAAAGAAATCATGACGAATCTCTTTGACCACCGGGACACCGATCCCGTAGATATTTCTCCCTACCGCGATTTTTTCAGACATCATTCCAAGCTGGACATTGACAGGCTTACCGCCTGCACCAATATGGATGAATTCATTGCGGCACTGAAGGGAAATGATTTTTTTATTCCGCTGTCTCAGGTCAACGAACGTGGAAATGCCACGCTTTTTGACTTCGGCATGGCACTTGACCTTTCGTATTTTTCACAGATCTGGAATGTGCGGAAGAAGCTTTTCAAAGGTAACGATCTGAAACAGATCACCAAGGCTTACGGTGAAAAATTCGATATGCTGAACCTGCAGTTCATCCAGCGCTCCAAACGCTGCTTTCAGATGGAACCGGCTGCTATTTACGCATTGCTGGTCCCCATGAACTACAAGCTCCGCAAAGAGGAGATCACCACCCTTGTGGAGGCCCCTACACCAGAAGAGTTCCGTCGTATCTTCAATGGAACTTATTATGGTAAGAAATACGAACAGCTGACCGTTGCCAGTCTGGAAGAATTTTATAACTATATTCTTCGTAGCATACTGGAACAGGAAGCACGCAAGGATCCCTATTCCGTAGCAGTCATCTATTCCTATTTATATCACAAAGAACATGAAGTCAACCGTCTGACCATTGCCCTTGAATGCGTGCGCTATGGCGTGGACCCAGAACAATCCCTGCGTTATATACGCAACGGTTAATAACCAGGAGGTAGCAACGTGATTGAAAAAATGAATTTTCTAAGCATCACCGGTCCGAAGGCAGATATCGACCGGGTTGTAAACACCTACCTGTGCAAGTACGAAATTCATCTGGAGAACGCACTCTCTGAACTGACCACAGTAGAAAACCTGACACCTTTTCTTGAGGTCAACCCTTACAGAGATGCGCTGAATTCCATCAATGCCATTTATGAAGAGCTGAAAAGCCCTCCTGCCGCTTCCGGCGAAAGTCCTGGTATTGAAAAAGCACTTTCCACAGTAAAGGAGATCCGCTCTCAGGCGGATCAGCTCCAGCAAGAACAGGCAGAATTGGAAGAGAAATGTTCTTCACTGGAAGAATCTCTGCGTATCATACGTCCATTCCGAAATATCAATTATGATATTTCCTCTATCCTGCATCTGAAATATATTCATTTTCATTTCGGACGTATCGAAAAACAGTATTATGAGAAATTCAAGAAATATATTTACGACAATCTGAACACCATCTTCCTCAAATGCGATGAAGACGATCAGTATGTCTGGGGCGTCTACTTTGTGCCGAAGCATGAGGCTCGTAAGATCGATGCAGCTTACGCTTCCATGCATTTTGAGAAGATTTTTGTGCCGGATAATTACACCGGAACAGCGCATCAGGCTTTTTCCACCGTGAGCAGCCAATACGAAGAAGCCATGAAACACCTGGAAACACAGAAGCAAAAATACCAGCGATTTCTCTCAGATAAAGCTGAAACCATTGTTTCTGTCAGAAATACACTTCGACAGTTTTCCAGAAACTTCGATGTACGAAAAGCTGCTGCATGTACCGGAAAACATGAGAATTTTTACATTCTCTGCGGTTGGATGACAGAAGCCGACACGAGGGCTTTTCAGGCGGACATCGCTTCTGATGAGAGGATCTTCTGTCTGGTTGACGGAGAAGATACCTCCACACTGGAACATGACCCAAGCCATCAGCCGCCAACCAAACTGAAAAATCCAAAACTTTTCAAACCATTTGAAATGTACGTAAAAATGTACGGACTTCCTGCTTACGGCGAGATGGACCCCACCTGGTTTGTTGCCATCACCTACTCCTTTATTTTCGGAGCCATGTTCGGTGATGCAGGACAGGGGCTCCTGCTCTTTATCGGAGGATTGTTCCTGTATAAACGGAAACATATCGATCTTGCCGGAATCATCAGCTGCGCCGGAGTCTTTTCCACATTCTTCGGCCTGATGTTCGGAAGTGTCTTTGGATTTGAGGATCTCATACCTGCTTTGTGGCTGCGGCCCGTAGACAGTATGACGACCATACCTTTTATCGGAAAACTGAATACCGTATTTATCGTTGCCATCGGCTTCGGCATGGGAATCATCCTCCTGTGCATGGTTTTCAACATCATCAATTCCTTTAAGATGCACGATGTTGAAAAAACCTGGTTCGACACCAACGCAGTGGCAGGACTTGTATTTTATGGTTCCGCAGTTCTCTGCATCGGACTTTTTGTATCCGGGCATGCAGTTCCTGGCGGTGCAGTTCTTGCCATTATGTTCGGTTTACCGCTGCTTCTTATTTTCTTCAAGGAGCCACTCACAAACCTGGTAGAGAAAAAAGCCGAGGTTATGCCAAAAGAAAAAGGCATGTTTATCGTACAGGGTATCTTTGAACTGTTTGAGGTTATCCTGAGCTACTTTTCCAATACACTCTCCTTCGTGCGTATCGGCGCTTTTGCAGTCAGCCACGCAGCCATGATGGAAGTTGTACTTATGCTTGCGGGTGCGGAGAACGGCAGTCCAAACTGGATCGTCATCATTCTCGGAAACCTGTTTGTATGCGCCATGGAGGGCCTGATCGTAGGTATCCAGGTACTCCGTCTGGAATATTACGAAATGTTCAGCCGTTTTTACAAAGGCAGCGGCCGGAAATTCGAGCCGTTCTGCTCCAAAAACAAATAAAATACCAGAGTCAGAACTCCTTCTGATCCAGGCAGCCAATTAAACGAATATTAAGGAGGTCATCATCATGACAGTCATTACACAGATCACAATCGCAGTTGCACTTGTACTCAGCATCATTCTTCCATTTGGTTATTATCTTCTCGGCGAAAAAAGCCGTGGCCGCTACAAAACAGCACTTGGTGTCAATGCCTTTTTCTTCTTCGGTATCATGCTTGTCGCCATTGCCGTAACATTTGCAGGCGGAGCTTCCGTACAGGCTGCTACAGGCGCTGACGCAGGCCTTGCAACAGGTATGGGTTACATCGCAGCAGCACTCGTTACCGGACTTTCCTGTATCGGTGGTGGTATTGCCGTTGCCAGTGCGGCAAGCGCAGCCCTTGGAGCAATCAGTGAGGATCAGAGCATCCTTGGTAAATCTCTTATCTTCGTAGGTCTTGCCGAAGGTGTTGCTCTTTATGGACTGATCATCTCCTTCATGATCCTGGGTAAACTTTGATATGAAAATGTATCTGATCAGTGACAATATTGATACTCTGACAGGAATGAGACTGGCCGGTGTAGAAGGTGTGATCGTCCATGAACACGACGAGCTGAAAGAAGCCCTGGAACGCACCATCGCAGACAAAGAGATTGGAATCATACTCCTGACCGAAAAATTCGGCCGGGAGTTTCCTGAGATCATCGATGATGTCAAACTTCATCATAAAACACCTCTCATCATTGAAATTCCTGACAGACATGGTACCGGCCGCAGGCCCGATTTCATTACTTCTTATGTAAACGAGGCCATCGGATTAAAATTATAGGCAGGTGATATTATGACAATTGAAGAGAAGCTTACGCACTTCTATGACACCTCCGTGGAAGAAGCCCGCCGTCAGGCGGAAAAAGATGTACAGGAGCACAAAGACTCCCTGGATGCCGCACTGGAGGAACATAAAAAAATGTCTCTGGAAAACGCCGCCAGCTCCCGCAAAGCCGAGATTGCAAACGCAAAGCGCGAGATCAACAAGGCACTTTCCGCAGAGCAGCTTCACATCCGGCGTGACTGGACTGCCAGACAGAGCCGCTTAAAAGAAAAACTTTTTGCTGAAGTCCGGGAACAGATCCTGAAATTCATGGAATCTTCCCGTTATGAAGAATATCTTTGTACAAAAATTGAAGAAGCTGTCTGCTTCGCGGAACACGATGAGATCCAGATCTATCTTTCAAAAGAAGATGAACCTCGTCTGAAATCTCTCACTGTAAAAACCGGCTTTCCGCTGAAGCTTTCCGACGAGTCCTTTATCGGCGGAATCAAGGCGATCATCCCTGAAAAAAACATCCTCATAGACAATTCCTTTGAGGAAGGTTACCAGGCAGCTTACAGAGAATTCAAATTTGACGGAGGTCCAGCACATGAGTAAAACAGGTATTATCTACGGTGTTAACGGTCCTGTTATCTACTTAAAGGGCGACACCGGATTCAAGATCTCCGAGATGGTCTATGTAGGCCCTGAAAAACTGGTAGGCGAAGTCATCGGTCTTAAGAAACATATGACCACCGTACAGGTTTTTGAGGAAACTACCGGACTGAAACCCGGAGAAACCGTGATCGGAACAGGAGACGCCATTTCCGTTCTCCTTGGTCCGGGAATCATCCACAATATTTTTGATGGTATCCAGAGACCTCTGGCAGAGATTGCACAGGCCTCTGGAAAATATATTTCCCGTGGTGTCAGCGTTGACTCTCTTGACACCGAAAAAAAATGGGAAACACACATTACAGTAAAAGAAGGCGATGTCATCGGCGCAGGTACGGTTATCGCCGAGACACAGGAAACCGCTTCTATCCTTCACAAGTCCATGGTTCCGCCGACGATCACACACGGAACTGTTATCCATGCCGTTCCTGACGGAGCTTATACGGTTCTGGAACCCATCGTTGCCGTTCGTCTTGATGACGGAACTGAAAAAGAACTGGCACTTGCACAGAAATGGCCGATCCGTGTGCCGAGACCGACCTACAAACGTTTCCCGGCAAGCGTTCCGCTTCTTACCGGCCAGCGTATCCTGGATACTCTTTTCCCGATTGCCAAGGGCGGCACTGCTGCTGTTCCGGGAGGATTCGGAACCGGAAAAACCATGACCCAGCACCAGATCGCCAAGTGGTCTGACGCAGATATCATCATCTACATCGGCTGTGGTGAGCGTGGAAACGAGATGACACAGGTTCTTGAGGATTTCAGCAAACTGATCGACCCGAAATCCGGAAACCTGATGATGGACAGAACCACCCTGATCGCCAACACTTCCAACATGCCGGTTGCAGCCCGTGAGGCTTCCATCTACACCGGCGTTACCCTTGCAGAATATTACCGTGATATGGGTTACGACGTAGCGATCATGGCAGACTCCACATCCCGATGGGCTGAGGCTCTCCGTGAGCTTTCTGGACGTCTGGAGGAAATGCCTGCAGAGGAAGGTTTCCCTGCATATCTGGCAAGCAAACTTTCCGCCTTCTATGAGCGTGCGGGAATGATGCAGAACCTGAACGGAACAGAAGGTTCCGTCTCCATTATCGGTGCGGTTTCCCCTCAGGGCGGTGACTTCTCCGAACCTGTCACTCAGAATACCAAGCGTTTTGTCCGCTGCTTCTGGGGACTGGACAAGGCCCTCGCCTATGCCCGTCACTTCCCTGCGATCCAGTGGCTGACCAGTTACAGCGAATATCTGGAGGATCTGACTCCCTGGTACAGAGAGCATGTTTCCCCGAAATTTGTCTACGACAGAAACCAGATCATGGCGATCCTCAATCAGGAAAGTTCTCTTATGGAAATCGTAAAACTGATCGGAAGCGACGTTCTTCCGGATGACCAGAAACTGACACTGGAGATTGCCAGAGTCATCCGTCTGGGCTTCCTGCAGCAGAACGCTTTTCACCAGGAGGACACCAGTGTCCCAATGGAAAAACAGTTCCTGATGATGGAAACCATCCTTTATCTCTACGAGAAATGCCGTGCCCTTGTAAACCGTGGCATGCCGGTTTCCGTACTGAAAGAGGATAATATCTTCGAACGTATCATCGCCATCAAATACGAAGTTCCAAACAAAGAACTGGAACGTTTTGATGAGTATCATAAAGATATCGACCGCTTCTACGACAACGTACTGGAAAGAAACGGTTAAAGGAGGGATCAGTTTATGGCAATCGAATATCTTGGCCTGAGTGAAATAAACGGCCCTCTTGTTGTCCTTGAGGGTGTCAAAAACGCATCTTACGAGGAGATTGTGGAATTCCACATGGAAGACGGCACACAGAAGATCGGCCGTATCGTGGAAATCTATGAAGACAAGGCTGTTATCCAGGTTTTTGAGGGAACTGATAATATGTCCCTCGGCAATACACACACACGTCTTACCGGACATCCTATGGAGATCGGGCTTTCCCCGGAGATCCTGGGACGTACCTTTAACGGTATCGGCCAGCCCATTGACGGACTTGGCGAGATCACACCGGAAGTCAGCCTGAATATCAACGGACTTCCGCTGAACCCGGTAACCCGTGAATATCCGCGAAACTATATCAACACCGGCATCTCCGCCATCGACGGACTGACCACCCTGATCCGCGGCCAGAAGCTGCCGATCTTTTCCGGAAACGGTCTTCCTCATGACAAGCTGGCTGCACAGATCGTTCAGCAGGCTTCCCTTGGCGCAGACTCCGATGAGAAATTCGCTATTGTTTTTGCAGCAATGGGCGTTAAATACGACGTAGCCGAATTCTTCCGCAGGACCTTCGAGGAAAGCGGTGCTTCCGACCACGTTGTAATGTTTCTGAACCTTGCCAACGACCCGGTTGTAGAGCGTCTTCTGACACCGAAGATTGCCCTCACTGCTGCTGAATATCTTGCTTTTGAAAAAGGCATGCACATCCTGGTTATCCTGACTGACATCACCTCCTTCTGCGAGGCTATGCGAGAGGTTTCCTCCTCCAAAGGTGAGATTCCTTCCCGAAAAGGTTATCCGGGATATCTGTACAGTGAACTGGCAACTCTTTACGAGCGTGCTGGAATCGTCCGTGGAGGCACCGGTTCTGTAACCCAGATCCCGATCCTGACCATGCCAAACGACGACATCACCCACCCGATTCCTGACCTTACCGGATATATCACCGAGGGCCAGATCGTACTGGACCGTCAGCTTCATGGACAGGCGATCTACCCGCCGATCAACGTTCTGCCGTCCCTGTCCCGTCTGATGAAGGACGGTATCGGTGAAGGCTTCACACGTGCCGACCATCAGGATGTTGCCAACCAGCTCTTCTCCTGCTACGCAAAAGTAGGCGATGCAAGAGCCCTGGCATCGGTTATCGGCGAAGACGAGCTTTCTCCGCTGGATAAGCAGTACCTTGTATTTGGAAAAGCTTTTGAGGCAGAGTTTGTGGGACAGTCTGAGACAGAAAACCGAAGCATCATTGAAACTCTGGATAAAGGCTGGGAACTTCTGGGACTTCTCCCAAGAGAAGAACTCGACCGTATCGATACCAAAGTTCTGGATCAGTATTACAGAGAAACCGTCCGTTAGTGAGGTGATTTTATGGATCCGAATACCTTTCCCACCAAGGGAAATCTCATACTTGCAAAAAATTCTCTAGCCCTTTCTAGACAGGGCTATGAGCTTATGGACAAAAAGCGTAATATCCTGATCCGTGAAATGATGGAGC
This sequence comes from Blautia sp. aa_0143, assembly GCF_004167315.1. Taxonomy (NCBI): domain Bacteria; kingdom Bacillati; phylum Bacillota; class Clostridia; order Lachnospirales; family Lachnospiraceae; genus Blautia; species Blautia sp. aa_0143. The sequence continues at coordinate 93,241 of NZ_RCXU01000007.1, read as the reverse complement.
TGATCGACCAGGCAAAGGATATCCAGACCCAGATCGATGAGACTTTCCGCACTGCCTACGCTGCTTTGCAGAAAGCAAACATGGAGATCGGAATCGCTTTTGTAGATCAGATCTCCCATACCGTTCCTGTAGAAAATTCCATCCGGATCAAGACCAGGAGTGTCATGGGAACTGAGATCCCGCTTGTGGAATACGATAAAAAAGCCGGCAATACTCCTACCTACGCCTACTACAGCACCAAGCTGTCCCTGGACGAGGCCAAAGCCGCCTTCGAGCGTGTAAAGGAGCTGTCTATCCAGCTCTCCATGATCGAAAATGCCGCCATCCGTCTTGCCACCAACATCAAGAAAACTCAGAAGCGTGCCAATGCGCTGAAGAACATCACCATCCCCAGATATGAAACCCTCACCAGAGATATCACTAATGCTCTGGAGGAAAAAGAGCGCGAAGAGTTTACACGTCTGAAGGTGATCAAACGTATGAAACAAAACAGTTAATTACAATTATCTCCTGTAATAAAGTGAATACTACACATTACAGGAGGTTTTTTATCAGGCATCAGTTTTATTTTTCTATTTTTTCAGGAAGGATACCATTTTATGATTCTAAAGAAAAAACTTTTTAAAACTTTTCTTTTTGAGTTATTGGTAATGGCATTTATTCCTATCATTCTGTTTACTGCTTATGTACATCACAGTATATTCAAAAAGTTTAATAATAACTTGAATGAATTACAAAAAAGTTATTTTTTCACAGCCAGTTCAAATTTCAAAAAAACTCTGGATAATGCCGTGGAAACCGCAATGTTCATAAGCGAAGATAACCGGGTACGAAATTACATTACCTGGCAAAGTCAGAATGCCATTACCTCTACAGAATTCATGCAAACAGAATATGATATAAAAAAACAGCTAAACACTTTTATGGGGACAAACAGTGCCATTGATTCCATTTATATTTATAACGAAAATGCCGGCAAAATTCTTAATTCTGGAATTGGCACCATTGATGTCAAACATTTTCATGACACATCGTGGCTGGAAGATTATAAAAGTATCCATGATTCATTAGGAGTTCATATTCTCCCGGAACGAACTCCCTGTGAGCCAGAGTATTCTTATATCCCGGACGATTTTCCTACTATTATTTCCGTTGCTGTCCCGATCACAATCAACAGCCACCCAAAATGTAATGCTTTGGTTCTCATTAATATAAAAAAAGAAAATCTTCTGGACACAAGCAATACCCAAGACTATTCCTATATTATTTATACAGCTGAAAAGAACATTATCGCTTCCTACTACACCTCTCCTGAAGATGCCAAACTTTACAAAAAAATTATGGATGAAAAACAATCTGAAAGCTCTTTTCAGCTCTTTCAGAGTTCACCTGTTTATTATGCCAGCTATAAAACCCTTGCAAATCTCCATATTACATACAGCCTTTTTACCACCGACGACCAATTGTCCCGGTCTTTACGTTCTATGGAGTACTTTATTCTGATATTACTGAGTATTTCCATTTTGCTCTGTATATTTATGGCTTATCGGCTCGCACTGAAATATTGCGTTCCGATTATAACCATTTCCAATGATATACAGGAATTTATTCCTATGGAAAAAAGCAACGGTAACATAAAAGATATCTCCACTGCAGTAACTACTCTCACTCATAAATATCATGAATTAAAAGAGAAAAACATTTCTTCTCTTGACACACTTTTTCAGCCGTTCCTTTCAGGTGACCCGCAAGAAAATAACCGTTTCTTCTGTGTTGTTGCTTCCATCGATGACTACATAAAAGTATCCTCGAAAAAAACACCTTCCGAGATCAATGCTTTCAAAAAAGGACTCATCCAGGCAACCTCTACAGAATTCTCCGAAAAAGTGCTTCAATGTAAAGGACTTATTTTTGATAATGACCGATTTGTTCTGGCATATCTCTGTCAGCAGAAAATTACCTCTTCCGAGATTATTACACTGGTTAATACTATGAATCGCCAAACCGATTCCGGAATTACCATCTCTGCAGGCGTTGGAAATATTTATGATATGCCTAAAGATCTTCTTCAATCTTATATTGAAGCGAATGAGGCAGTCAATTATCGTTTTTCTCTTGGAAAAAAATGCGTAGCATTTTATGATGAGGTTGTATCCAAAAGAGAACGATGCAAGATAAAAATCCCCAAAATTTCAAAAATGTATCCCGAGCTCACTATGGAAGAAATTACAGAACAGTTTCAAAATTATTTTGAGCAGCTCAGTTCCAAACTCCTGATTGATGAAAACACAGAGCTGGAATATATTTTTCCTGTGATCAGTGACCTGTCACTGTTTTTATCCAACAACGGACTCTCCATTAATGACATTACACACAGTGAAGAACCTGTTTATATTTCGGTATCAAAATTCGACACATTTGACGAGATCTGTCAATACTTATGTAATATCTGTTCAGAATTTTCTAATGCTTTAAAAAATCTGAATAACGATACCAATAGATATATCTCTCAGATCAACGAACTTATCCAAACCGATTATGCCAATCCTCAGCTCGACATCGCCATGGCCGCTGAAAAAATAGGAATCAGCTATTCCTATATATGTAAGATTGTAAAAGAAAGCAAGCAATCTTCCTTCACGATCCTTTTGAATCATTACCGCATCGAAACTTCAAAAAAACTGCTTCTCACTACCAACCACTCTATCAAGCAGATTGCCGAAGAAGTAGGTTATATAAATGACCAGAGTTATTCCCGATATTTCAAAAAATTTGAAAATATGACTCCCGGGAAATACCGAACACTAAATCTTCTAAATAAATAACGTCATACAAAAAAGGGCCTAAACGCCCTTTTTTGTTGCATTAATCACATTTCCACTATTTGACGCTTTATTATAGAAATTAATTGTTTTATATATATTGCACATTTTTTCTATATTTTCATTGTATCTTTTGTATGCATTGCTCGTTATGATTGTTTTTTCTCCAAAACAATTGTATCTTTTTGCTCAATGCAATGCTATTCTTGTTTCATAAACAAACGAAAACGCCAAAGATCGATCAGGTGTAAGAAACAAGACAACTATTTATAATGGAGGGTTATTACATGAGAAGAAAAAACACATTCTACAAAGCAACTGCATTAGCTATGACATCTGTTCTTACATTAGGAGCTCCCGTAATTGCACATGCCGAAAACACAGAAGGAACTGATCTTTCCGATGAAGGATACCCGGAAATTAATCCCGAAATCGCAACTCTGGAAAACCAGGAACTTGAAATATGGCTTCCTGCCGATCAGGGACAGGATCCTAATTTTCAGACTGTAAAAGAAAAATTCGAGGAAAGTTATCCAAACATTACTATCAATTATAATACTTCCATTCCATGGGAAGAAATGCCATCCAAAGTAAAACTTGCAGTAAATAGCGGTGCTGCTCCAGATCTTGCATTGCATCATTCCTTCGTTGCAGGTGCACAGGGATTTGCAGAGCCACTTGATGATCTCTGGGAAAAATGGGGTGCGGAAGATGAATTCATGGAAAGTTCTCTTCAGGACTGTACCTGGAACAATGTAAAATATGGTGTTCCGTTCAATATTACTTCTGTTTGTCTCTTATATAACGAAGATATGTATAAAGAAGCCGGCATTACAGAAGCTCCGACAACACTGGAAGAGCTCCGTGAAGTGTCCAAAAAACTTACCGATTCTTCAAAAGGTCAGTATGGTTTTACATGCTACGCAAATCCATGGGGATTATTCGGAGTTGTTGCTGCAGAAGGCTACAATTTAATTGATGAAAATAACAATCCTACAGTAAATGATAAAGGTGTTGTAGACACTTTGCAGACTTATATCGACATCGCAACCGTTGACAGTTCTTCTATCATTCCTCCGGCACAGGAATCACAGGCTGAAACTGCAACTGCTATGTATGGCTCCGGACGTGCCGCACAGATTCTTACAGGTGCGTGGGACATTGCCGCTTTGAAAAATCAATATCCAGATGTTTTTGCTAAAACCAAAGTCGCTCCAATGCCAGGAAGCAACCATAGTGGTGTAGCCGGTGGTGGAAGTCTCTTTATCCCTCTCGGAGCCCAGCATAAAGAAGCTGCTTTTGAACTTATGAAATGGTTAACTTCTGACGCATTTATTATTCCTTTCAGTCACAGTTTTGGACAGTTTCCATGTAAAGAATCCCAGCTGTCTTCTTTCTCAGACGAAATGCTTGATCCGTTCCTTGAAGCCCTTCCAAACGCAAAACCATACGTATTCGAAGCATTCCCTGAATCCGCAGATGCTTTTGAACAGGCTATCCGTGCCGGTTTTGATGGCGGCGACTTCGCAGCTATGATGGACAGCGCACAGCAGATCGCTGAGGGCGAGTTTCAGGAAGTTTTAAATTAGTTTTTAATGCAGCAGGGTCTCATACCACCCTGCTGCTATAGGAGATATGACCATGAAAAAAACATCTTCAAAAAAGCCACTTTCCAGAAGTGTTCTCCGCGGATACTGTACATCTTATTTATTTATTCTTCCTGCAATGATTTATTTTGCTATTTTTTCATTTGCCCCCATTATTTATATGGTGTATCTCAGTTTTACAGAATATAAATTTCCGGGAACTCCACATTTTAACGGACTGGCAAACTTTATCAAAGCATCCAAAGATACTCTTTACTGGCAAAGTGTATGGAATACTCTTGTATTTACATTTTTTGCGACTATATTCACTGTAGTTTTTGCACTTATAATCGCTGTATTTATGAACAGAAAATTCAAGGGAAAACGTGTTTTCCGCGTTATCTATTACCTTCCGGCTGTTGTGTCTGAAGTTGTAAACGCAATTCTGTTCCTCTGGCTGTTCAACGCCCAGTTCGGAGTTATCAATACCACCTTGATGAAAATTGGTATAAAAAATCCGATAGCATGGCTCCAGACTTCTCCATATGCAATGATCGTAATCATTCTGGTGGCTGTATGGCGTGGCGGATGTTGGAATGCACCTATTTTCTTGTCTGCACTCGAAGGAATCTCCAAATCTATTTATGAGTCAGCAGAAATCGATGGTGCCAACGGATGGGTAAAATTCTGGAAAATCAGCCTTCCTTCTTTAAATGATACCATGGTGTACGTTGTAATCATGACTATCATCGCAGGCTTTCAGGTTATCGCATACTGCGATGTCCTCACAAACGGTGCTCCATTTAACACAACCCTTGTATCCATCAAATATATCTGGAAACAGGCATTTGAATTCAACAACATGGGATATGCATCTACCCTGTCTCTGATCTTATTCCCGGCACTAATGGTTGTTACTTATTTCCAGGTAAGAGGGTCCGATAAGCGAGGTGATAACTGATGAAAAATAAACGAACTCCTTTAAACTCCTTCATCATCGCTGTTATTGCGATTCTTCTGACGATTCTGATCGCCGGACCATTTGTTTTTATGATACTGACAACCTTCAAACAGATTGGAGAAGTCATGCGCTTTCCGCCTAAACTGCTCCCTGATTCCTTTTATCTGCAAAATTATGTAAAAGCTCTGCATTCCTATATTCCAAGAGCTTTCCTGAACAGTCTTTTTGTAAGTGCAATGTCTGTTATCGTTACCTTACTGTTATCTCTGCCGGCAGCGTACGCCTTTTCCAGACTTAACTTTCCGGGACGTAACTTTTTCTTTATGCTTACACTTTCAACCATGATGATTCCTCAGGGACTTCTGGTTGTACCAATGTTTAACATTATGAAAAATATGCCACTGGTCTCTTCTGAATACGGCTGGATCGATACTTTTCCAGGATTGATTTTCCCATTTTTGTCCATCGGCTTTATTACATTTTATGTACGTCAATATTTCCTTGGCATTCCCAGAAGTCTGGATGAAGCAGCTCGTATCGATGGAGCCAATAAACTGCAGGTATTTTTTATGGTCATACTTCCATTGGCAAAACCAGCTTTATCTCTGGCTGTTATTTTCTCTTTTATGAATAAATGGAACGACTACTTATGGCCTATGGCAATCATACGATCGGAAAACCATTATACCATTCAGATTGCAATCAAAATGTTCCAGGGACAGTTCAATACAGACTGGCCTATGATGCTCACCGGTGCAACCGTATCCGTTATTCCAATCCTTATCCTTTACGTTGCTTTTCAAAAAGGCTTTGAGCAGGGTCTGTCCGGCGCCAGTGCAGGTATGAAAGAATAACATATACATATTAATTATTTTAAATCAAAAAAAGAGGTGCTCCTATGAAAAAAATAAAAGCAGGCGTTATTGGCGGCGGAAATATTGCAGAATTTCATCTTAACGATATGGTAAAAAACGAAAACATTATTCCTTATGCATTATGCGATGTAAATCAGGAAAGCCTGGATAAAACAGGTGACCGTTACAATATTCCGAAAGAAAATCGTTATACAGACTATAAAGAACTTCTCGCACGTTCGGATATTGATATGGTTTCCATATGCACGCCTAATGTAACTCACTTTTCCATTGCAATGGATACTGTAAAAAGCGGAAAAGCCTATGTATTGGAAAAACCAGTAGCAATGACATTAGCCGAAGCAAAAGAGCTTTATCTGGCAACAAAAAACACCGGTCTTACAAACGCCGTCGGTTTTTCCTACCGTTATCTCCCGGCGGTTCAGAAAGCCAAAGAAATTATTTCTTCCGGCGCTCTTGGCAAAATCCATCATGTCTACGCACAGTATATTGAAGGAAAAGATGATAATGAAAATATTCCTCTGCTGTGGCGTTATCAGAAAGAACTGGCCGGAAGCGGCAGCCTTGGCGATCTGGGTTCACATATGCTGGATATGATGCGTTACCTTGTAGGCGATTTCAATGAAGTCATCGGAACTTCCGGAATCATCATACCAAAACGACAGAAACTTGACGGAAGCGGACTTGGCGATGTCACAACCGAAGATTATTTCCATGCCATGGCTACTATGGAAAATGATATCAGTGCTACCATGTGCTTTACCAAATTTGCATGGGGAAGAAAAAATTCACAGCGTCTGGAAATCTACGGAAGCCGTGGTGGTCTGATCTACACTCTGGAAAATGGTCTCAGAGGTTCTGATCATCTCAAAGTCTGCCTTGGAAACGAACTTGCTTTAACCGGTGATTGGGTTGATATGAATCTCAAAGGTTTTGATGGTGTTTATAATACCAAGAGTCAGATGGATTGTTTTGCAGAAAAAATGCTTGGAATTAAAAATACAATACCGGCAGATATTGAAGATGGTTACTATGTTCAGGGAATCATTGAAGCTATGATGAATTCCACTCAAAGCCGCACCTGGCATAAAGTCAGTGATTATATTATCAAATAATTTTCTCTCAAACGGAGGTCTGCTATGAAACTTGGATTATATACAGAATGTTTTGGAAATCGTTCTTTTGAAGAAATGCTCTCTTTATCCCAATCTATGGGAATCAAATATCTGGAGATCGGAACCGGAAACTGGTCTAAACCAGCTCATATGGATCTGAACCTTCTTTTATCCAGTTCAGATGCCCGGGATGAATATCTGGGAAAAATAAATGAAAAAGGACTTTATCTGGAAGCTTTAAACTGTTCCGGAAATCAGCTGGAACCATCTGATACTGGTCGTGAGCACGAAGCTGTTGTATACAAAACTTTTCAGCTTGCTGAGCTTTTAGGCGTAAAAAAAATAGTCATGATGAGCGGTCTTCCCGGCGGCGGCCCCGATTCTCCTTACCCTGTATGGGTAACAAATACCTGGCCACACAATTTTACAGACATGCTTAACTATCAGTGGGATTCCATAGCTATCCCGTGGTGGAAAGAAGCTGCCAAAAAAGCCTCTTCTCATGGAATAGAACAAATTGCTATTGAAAACCATCCTAACAATCTTGTTTACAATGTAAGCACAATCCGCCGTCTCCATGAAGAAGCTGGAGAAATCATCGGTCTTAATCTTGATCCCAGCCATTCTTTTTATATGGGCGGTGATCCAATAATCATGGCAAAAAAACTTGCGACAGACGGCCTTATATATCATGTACACGGAAAAGATACCAGAATCGAAAAAGATATCGCTGACACAGAAATGCTGTTTGAAACCTGCGACCATATGGCTCCTCAGAATATCCGCCCCTGGAATTATGTAGCCGTAGGTTATGGACACGACCAGCTCTGGTGGAAAACCTTTATTGCAGCGCTGAAAATGAATGGCTATGATGGTGTTGTAAGTATTGAAGTTGGTGACACCTTGATGGATGATATCACTGCAATATCAAAATCCGCCGAATTCCTGAAAAAGGTTCTGATTTAAAAAAGTTATTCACAGATCCTCCTTCACCTGCTTTACTTATCCACACCTTAAAATGACTTTTCAACACCTTACAGTGCCCGTTTTGTCCGGGCACTGTTCTTTTTTTGCAGACGTTTCCATACATCAGATTCTTCTGATTGTGAATAGCTTAGTCTTATGAAAATTCATCTATTATTTTCTGACTTCTTAACTATATTCTTTTAAATTATGTCTTTTGCGCAAAACATTTAATGATATTTAGAATTTAAAAATGTCAATGGTTTTACAGTTTTTTTTTATTCGTTTTGCAAATTTATCATTTTACACAAAACATATGTTTAAATTTATTTATGTAAATCAGCTCATCCACATGGTTATCCTTGTGGATAATGTGGATAAATTTGTGCATAACTTGATTATTGGCGGATTTTCGGATTTTTGTCATGTGGAAAACTTTTTGCAAAGTTTTTCACTTATCCACCATAGTTCGACAGGTTTTGTGCATATTGCCAGAACGACCTTTTCAGGGCTGATATTGCCCGTATCCGCACGCACCTGTCTAACGTTGCCAATCCTCTCCGATGTTTATATCAAGCCTTTCTTTTTGCAGCTTTTTATGATGTTTCTCCTGCGTGCAGTCTTGACATCATTTCTGTTTTTTTGTTAAGGTGAATACACTAAAACAACGTGTGGATTTTTCAGTTCCGGATTTTTTCCGAAGCTGGGTATCCGGGGCGCAGCTCTGGCTACTGGCATCGGCGTTCCAGCGATCCTGAACCTGGCGCTGCCATCGTTCCTGTCATGGTTTATCACAACACGTTGAAAAAAGCCTGAGAATGCAAATGTCCGGCCCACCGACCTGTTTGCAGCCACCTGCAGTTTTACGTCCCGAAAACACAAAAAGCTTCGATCCACTCTCTGAGCACATCGCTCATCGATGAGAGTTGAATCAAAGCTTTCTTTTTTAACCAAATCAGGAAAATCCCATGAGTGATCGCTGATATCCGCCTGGCTCAAACGGATATCCATGATCTGCGTTCATTTAATTCGCGGAAATTTCCTCTGTATCTCTTACAGCAGTCCCTTCTCACGGATCAGCTTTAAAGCGCCTTCATCGGCCACTACCGTCACATCCGGGTGAAGCTGCAGGATAGATGCCGGCACGTTGGGCGTAATCGGTCCGTAGAGAGATTTGTAAAGAGCATCTGCCTTTGCCTCTCCGGTAGCGACCAGAAGGATTTTCTTTGCAGTCATGATGTTTTTGATACCCATGGTATATGCCTGCTTCGGCACATCATCCATAGTCTCAAAGAATCGTGCATTTGCCTTGATGGTGCTCTCCGTAAGGTCTACGCAGTGAGTCTCCTTCTCAAATGCTGCACCCGGCTCGTTGAAGCCGATGTGGCCATTTCCGCCGATTCCAAGCAGCTGCATATCGATACCACCCACGCTGCGGATGATCTCATTGTAATCCGCGCAGGCTTTCTCACTGTCCTCTTCCAGTCCGTTTGGCACATAGGTTCTTGCCTTATCGATATTTACATGGTCAAACAGATTTGTGTTCATAAAATAACGATAGCTCTGATCGTTATCTCCGGAAAGTCCTTTGTATTCATCAAGATTTACGGATGTGATCTGCGAAAAGTCCAGATCTCCTTTTTTGTACCACTCGATCAGCTGCTTGTACATTCCCACCGGTGTGGAGCCTGTAGCAAGTCCGAGAACAGCATTTGGCTTCATGATGATCTGTGCAGACATGATGTTTGCCGCTTTTCTGCTTACGTCATAGTAATCTTTTCCTGTATAAATAATCATAATCTTTTCCTTCTCCTTATGGTAAAAAAGAACAACCGGATAACTGAGATTCACATATCTCCTGCTTTTCCTGTTGTTCTTTTTTATTATTGATTCGTTTTTTTACTCAGCCATCTCTACTTCAAGAACATAGTCTACCGGGTCAGGAAGTACCGGGTCAGGTCCCAGATCAACGAATGCGATATCCGGGTAATCGCTGTGCATCCATGCGTTGGAGATCGGCACCTCATGTCCGTCATCCAGCGCACGCACCTTCACAATCTTATCCTTATCGAATCCCAGAAGCGGAAGTGGTCCCAGTGTATTCTCATAAATATGCACATAGTATTTGTTTCCGTTTCTGGTGATACGTCCGTAATCCGGCTTCGGAATGTTTTCAGCCGGTACACAGCCGTAGATACTGTCATGATTCTTATCCATCCAGCGACCGATCTCAGCCAGGATCGCAGAAGATTCCTTCGGGAATTTACCTTTGGCATCCGGTCCTACGTTCAGGATCATATTTCCACCCTTGGAAACGCACTCTACCAGCTTCTTGATCAGCATGGAAGCCGGTTTGTAATAATGGTCATTTGCACAGTATCCCCAGTTGTTGTTCATGGTGAAGCATGCTTCCCAGACCATCGGATTGCCTTCCTTATCGCAGATTCCTTCCGGCGGGATGATCTGCTCAGGGCTTACAAAATCGCCATGGTACGGTGTCGGATCACACTCATACAGGGATCCTCTTCCCTCTCCGCTGGCTTCCAGACGGTTATCGATGATAACCTGCGGCTGTAAGCTGCGCACCATGTTGATCAGCTTGGTTGCGCCCCATTTTTCCCCTCTCATATCGTCGTAGGAGAAATCAAACCAGATGATATCGATCTGTCCGTAGTTTGTACAGATCTCTTCTACCTGATTATACAGATATTCTGTATAACGTGAGAAATCACGGTTCTCATTTCCGCACTCTTTGTGGTTTCTCATCGGATGGATACGGTCTCCGTAATGCGGATAATCCGGATGATGCCAGTCAAGTAGTGTGAAATAGATTCCAACCTTAAGGCCTTCCTCACGAAGTGCCTCTACATACTCCTTGATCAGGTCTCTTCCTGCCGGTGTGTTTGTTACCTTGTAGTCTGTGTATTTGCTGTCAAAGAGGCAGAATCCGTCGTGATGTTTTGCTGTCAGGACTACATATTTCATACCTGCAGCCTTGGCCTCTTTTGCCCACTGCTTCGGGTTGTAGTCTCTTGCATCAAATTCTTTCATAAACGGAAGATATTCTTCCTCAGGTATTTCCTCTACGCTTCGTACCCACTCGCCTCTTGCAGGGATAGAATATAATCCCCAGTGGATAAACATTCCAAAACGGGCATCCTGGTACCACTCCATACGTTTTTCATATTCTTTTCTGTCAAACTGATACATGATTTTTTCCTCCTGTTTAGATTAAAAGCATCAGCCTTTGATAGCTCCGGAAAGCATACCTTTTTCAATCTGTTTATGGAACACGATGTAAATGATAAGCATCGGAATTACGGACATTACTACATATGCAAACTGACTTCCGATCTCCTGTGTATGTGCAGAAGAGAAGTTCAGCATCGCACGTGAAACTGTGAAATATTTGGTATCTGTCATCAGGATCATGGAGAATACAAGTTCACTGTATCCATAGATGAATACGAAGATCGCCTCTGTTGCGATGATCGGCTTGCAGACAGGGAAAAGGATCTTCCACAGCAGCTGCCAGTTGTTACATCCATCAATGATCGCCGCCTCATCCAGGTTCCTGGAGATTCCATCCATGAATCCTGTATAAAGGAATATCGCCTGGGACATACCAAACGCAACATAGATCAGGATCAGGAAGAACAGGTTGTTCTTTGCATTTAATGCTGTTGCAATGTTGTTGATCGGGATCAGTGTACAGTGAACCGGAACCATTACTCCGATCATGAAGAATACATATACCCATTTCAGGAATTTGTAATCTTTTCTTGATAAGATGTATGCTGCCATCATTCCGACTACAGTATTAAATACAGTTGTCAGAGTCGCTACAACCAGGGAGTTCTTGATGGTATTCAATGCATCCGCTGTTTTGTTTGCGCTGATATAGTTCTGGAACATAATCTTCTTAGGGAAGCTTAACAGGTTCAGGTAAATCTCTGAGTTTGTTTTGAAGGAAGCCATTACGGTCACTACTACCGGAAACAGTGTAACAACTGTCCACAGGATCGCGATAATGTACAGCGCTATCTTTCCTCCATGCATTTTCTGTTTATTAGCTGTTTTTTCCATATCGTCTCTTCTCCTTCCGCCTACATTGCAAGATCTTTATCTTCACGGAACAAATGATTGGTCACAAGACTCAGCACAACACCCAGCACTAACAGAATAACGCCGTATGCACTGCTTCGTCCGAACAGCTTATAGGAGAATCCCTGTGTATAAAGCATGATTGAAGGTGTGGAGCTGATATCGTTCGGGCCTCCTCTTGTCATTGCCCAGATGATATCGAATACTTTCAGACATCCTGTAATACACAAAATAGAGAATACCTTGAAGGAGTTTTTCATCAGAGGAAGGATGATATAGCGGATCCTCTGCCATCCTGTAGCACCATCCAGCGCTGCAGCCTCATTTAACTCATCAGGGATCGCCACCAGACCAGCTGCAAAGATCAGCATGTTATATCCGGCATACATCCATTCGTTTACCAGAACAACGATCCAGACGTTTACAGTCTTTATCGTCAGCACATCAGGGATCGTACCATGAAGGCCGAAAATATTTTCAATGGTATTAAAGATACCAAAGTTCGGATTTAACATAAATGTCCACATCAGGGCTACTGCTGTTGTTCCTAACATATTCGGAAGGAAGTAGCAGGTTCTGAAGAATCCGGTTCCCTTGATCTTTGCAGTTACCAGCATTGCGAGACCAAATGAAAGCGGCATCAGGATAACGAAACCACCGATCATAAAGTACACACTGTTGAGCATTGCATTCCAGAACAGCTTATCTGAAAAAATCTTCTGATAGTTCTCAAGTCCTACCCATTGCTTTGCCGCACCAAACATACCGTTCCATTTACGGAATGATAAGCCTACGGTATCAAAAACAGGGTAGATGACAAAAATAACAGTTATTAAAATTGCCGGAAGAAGGAACGCTAAAGAAAGCGTAAGATCTTTTTTATCCAGCTTCTGTTTTACCTTTGGTACAGATTTACCTGCCATATGTATACCTCCGTAATAAACAAGGGGAAGCAGATGATGCTTCCCCCTGTTTCTCTTATCCACACATCATGCGTTCAGTCAAAATTCTCTTTATTCGTAAGCAGACATTTTGTCAACGATATCGTCTCCAACTTCCTGTGCACTTGCGCCTGTCGCTAATGCCTGAAGAGAATTACGGATTGTATCCATAGCTGCTGTGTTGCTGTCATATGTAGGAATCTCAAGTTTAGACTCTGTATTCTCAGCCATGATCGCATTTACATCGTCAAGCAGATAGTTACCTGTATCAATCGTAACCTTCTCAGCATATGTTGTCGGGCTGGATTTGCACATTTCGTTGATGGAATCTACACTTGTAAGGTATTTGATGAATTTAACAGTTGCTGCGATTTCCTCATCGCTCTTGTTTAATGTAGTGATGTAGTATGTATCAGAACCGCCGCCCATCTCTACAGTCTTGTTTGCTTCGTCGATATAAGGAATTCTTGTAACACCGATCTTCTGAGCATCGAAGAGAGTTGTATCGGAGTCATTCTGGAAGTTACCGCAGTTCCATGTTCCGTCAACTGTGAATGCAGCTTTTCCTGCCTCGAACATATTTCTCTCTGTGTTGAAGTCTGTGCTGAGGATTCCGTCTCCCCAGTATCCTGCATCAATCATATCTTTCATCTTCTGATAGATTGCAACCATCTTCTCGCCGTTGTAAGCCTCTTTGTCGCTTGCAAGATCATCTGCGATGCTTGTTCCGTAAGCTTTCAGAGCAAGAGCACTCATCAGATGCTCGAAGTGATAGTTATCTTTGTCAGAGTAGTTGAATGGCTGGATTCCTGCATCTTTTAATTTTGCGCAGGCATCAACAAGATCATCCCAGGACTCCGGAACATCTACGCCAACCTGATCAAGGTAATCTTTGTTGTAGTAGAGACAGAGCTGATAAGCGGACCACGGAATACCATAGGTTCCTTCAATGCCGTCAAACTGTGTTGTCTCCCATGCAAAATCCTGAACTCCCTCTTTCCATTCCGGATACTGTTCAAAGTATGGTGTCAGATCCAGTATATATCCTGCATCTACATACTCTCTTGTACGGCTTCCGCCATACTGAAGGAATGCGTTCGGTACATTACCGGAAGCGAAATCTGTTGTAAGCTTCTCTTCGTAATCAGACTCTGTAGAAATACTCTCATCTGTTACATGGATCTTTCCTTCGTTCTCTTTATTGAACTCTTCAAGTGCTTTGTAATACCATTTAGCCTGTCCGTCTGTATCAGATCCGTTGTTAAATCTGAATGCTACACGAAGCTCAACGTTTTCAAAATCCATATTGTCTACATCGTAGTTTGTGTCACCCTTTGCAAATACGGCGCTTCCTGTTACGCCTACTGTTGACATTGCTGTTACACCGGCGAGACACAGTGTTGCAACTTTTTTCATTCGTTTCTTCATGAATAAATCCTCCCTTAATATGATTTTTTATTATATAGTTTTCCCCTTGATGTTCATAAATTGATCAATCGATGATCGCCTCAAAGATCGGCTCTTCTTCCTCAAGCTCCAGGCATACACAGTAGTTCTTTGCCCCCTGAAGCTTCTCCGGAAGCTCTACCTCTATCATCGAGTTTCCTTCGCAGCACTTTAATGCGCGGCACGGAAGCTTTTCTCCTGTGCTTACCACATATGCACCCTTTAACTGATTACCGATGTTCAGCAGTTCAACTCGATATCTCGGTGCAAGGACGTGTACGTAAAGCTTATGTGGTCTCTTTGTAAATTCAATGCTCGGGATCTCATACGGATAGATACCAACATTCTTGGTTCCGTAAATTGCTTCCGCATTCTCAGTCACGTATTTACCAACCTCATTCATAACCTCGACACAAGCTTCCGGAACAGTTCCGTCTGCCATTGGTCCTACGTTCAGCAGGTAATTTCCGCCTCTGCCGACGATCTTGAGAAGAAGGTTCAGGATATCATCCGGATTCTTCCAGTTTGTATCGTATTTATTATAACCCCATGTATCATTTACAGTTGCCGGTACTTCCCAGTCACCGTCGTATGGAAGACGTGGAATAAAGTTATCACCGGTGGTCATGTAATCGCCCTTCTGGTGTCCGATACGTCCGCTGATGATGCAGTCAGGCTTAATACCCTTAACCCAGTCTCTTAATTCCTGAGCTTCGTCTGCGGTCATTCCCATCGGAGTATCAAACCAGATCAGGGAAATATTATCGTAATTCTCAAGAAGCTCTTTTAACTGCGGTTTGCATTTCTCATCGAAGTATATACGGAATTCCGGCTTCCATTCGTTCTTGTCTTCGTAATCCTTCTTATAGGCATTGTCATCATCCCAGTCCTGAGCCTGTGAATAATAGATACCCATTGTCATGTCATATTTCTTACAAGCATCGGAAAGCTCTCTTAAGATATCTCTTCCTGCAGCCTTCACTACATTAAAATCACTGACCTTGGAATCGTACATTGCGAATCCCTCGTGATGCTTGGAAGTAAGAACGATATATTTAACACCCCACTGCTCTTTCGCTCTTTTCACAAACATGTCCGCGTCAAATTTGTCCGGATGGAACTCATCTTTCAGCTTTCTGTAATCTTCCTTGTCAATGTTGAGATTGTTCTCGATCCACTCTGCGATACGGTCTGTCTTGGTGACCTCGCCGGTCTTCGGATCTTTCCATTCTCCTGCAAGGATGGAATAAAGTCCCCAATGGATGAATAATCCGTATTTGGCATCTTTATACCACTGCTGCTTTGTGTCTGCCATAACCTTCTCCTTGTTTCGTATAGCTGATTTTCTTGTTGCATAAAACGTTTCGTTTTTTGTTAAGATTATCTTACCGCATCCGAAGCAGCTTTTCAAGTAAAATCATAGGGCAAAAATCATTTTTCCTATTTTTTACAATTATTTCGTCTTGTTTTTGTGTACTTTTTCGTATCAGGTTTTGTTAAACGTTTCATTTTTATCAATTTTCTGTACAATACGCTCGTTTTTTCTGATACTTTATGTGTAAAAAATGCCATGTGTATTGAGGCATTTTCTTTTTCATGATATAATATGAAAATACTCTATTATCTGTAAATGTATCAGAACCGGAGGTTTTACATGAACGTTACGATCAATGATATCGCCCGTGCGACAGGCCTGTCCACCGCAACGATCTCCAAATATATAAACCACAAAAAAATACGGGAAGAAAATCGTATCCTTATAGAAAAGGCAATTCAGGAGCTTGGATATACCCCAAACCGGAATGCCCAGCTTCTCCGTGCCAAAAACACACATACCATCGGTATCCTGATCTCAGATCTTGGTAATTATTTCTGGGGCGAGCTTGTCAACTCCATTATCAAGCATTTCACGGATCATGGCTATACAGTTATTGTCTGTTCTTTCTTTTTTGAACATCAGAAGGAGATCGATACGATACAGGATATTATCTCCCAGCACTTTGACGGAGTCATCATGCTCCCATCCTGCTGGCATGATGACCTGTACCAGCTCTTACAGAATGCCGGCATACCGGTTGTAATGCTCGATCAGATTCCTGCTTCCATGAGACATTTTCCTGTAGACTGTGTTATTTCTGATAATTACAGAGGCGGTGCACTGCTGGCAGAGCACCTTTTGGAAAAAGGCCACACAAAGGTCTGGATCATGGAACAGTATCTGGACTCCTACACCATCGAGCAGCGGATCCAGGGCTTTGTGGATGTATATCAGAAAAATGGCATTGACCTTCTGAAACAGCAGGATTCTTTTCCCCCTGTTTCTTTTGGTTCCACTGCAGAAACGATCACCCAGAGCAACCTGCATTTCCAGAAGCTTATGGATTCTTCCGATCCCCCTACTGCTGTTTTTTTTGACTGCTATCTCTCCGCAATGGGCGGTTTAAGCGCTGCCAGCCAGGCACGAATTTCCGTTCCTCAGGATATTTCCTTTGTGTGCTTTGATGATGATCCGCTTTTCAAGACCATGAGCGCGACTATGACCTGCGTCTCACAGGATCTGACAAGCATGGGGAAACATGCTGTGGAATTACTTTTAAAAAGGATCCATGGAGACTATACGGATTTTCCCAAAATAGACATGCTGGATGTTGTATTCCACCCGCGGCGCTCCGTAAAAGACCTGTCCGAACACAACAGTACAGCATCCGGAAAGGATTGATTTATGAGTGCAACCATCAAGGACATTGCCAGAGAAACCGGTCTGGCATTGGCCACCATTTCAAAATATATCAACGGCGGAACTGTACGGCCGCAAAACAAAAAGCAGATCGACGAAGCGATCCGGAAACTGAATTACGTTCCACGAAACACGGCCCGGGGACTTCGTTCCTCCAAGACTTACCGTATCGGTCTGGTATCCGGTCCTCCCAATACTCCGCATAATGCTTTTCTTCTGAGCAAAATAGAAAACACCATGCGCGCTCACGGTTATTCTCTCACATTTATGAGCGGCGACAAGTATAAGGATCATGTCAATAAATTCGTCCCTCACATGCTCCGCTCTGGGATCGACGGCCTTATCATTACCTCTTTCAGTCTGAACCAGGACATCTGTTCTGCTGTGGAACACGCCAAAATCCCTGTTGTGGAGCTGGAAGAACACAGCCATTTCCACCGTACAGACTGTGTACAGACCAGCTGTACCTCCGGAGCCTACGAGATCGTGGAGCATCTGATAAAAATGGGGCATCAGAAGATCGCCCTTGTCACCGGTTCTCCTGCATCCTATACTGCATGTGAACGAAAAAAAGGCTATCTCCGGGCACTGGAAGACTACGATATTCCGGTTAATCCCGATTATATCATCGCTGAAAATTACACAAACGACTTTGGATATCAGGCAATGCAGAAATTATGGAATCTTCCGGAACGTCCGACTGCCGTATTTTCTGCGAACTATACACTATGCCTCGGTATTTATGAAGCGATCTACAGCCTTGGCATCCGGATCCCGGAAGACCTGTCTGTTGTCTCCTTTGATGATTTTGAACTGTCCATGCTGCTTTCTCCTCAGCTGACCGCTGTCCGTCAGCCGCTGACCGGTCTGGCAGAGCAGGCCTGTGATCTGCTGCTTCGCAGAATGAACGGAGACTACAGTGATTTTCCAAGGACGATACGCCTGAAGCCAGAATGTATCTACCGGGATTCCGTGCGTGATCTCTTTTCTGATGCTAAGTAATGCAAAGCAACTTTTATTACGGCAATTTCGGGAAGCACAACAGGCATTTTCATTCCGATCTGCCCGCATATTCTGAGCATCTGAACCACTGCAATAATTTCACAGCTTTTACAAAGGGCACAGACCGTCACCGACACAGTCGATGATACGGCCTGTGTTCCTTCTGTATATATCCGTTATATCTGTCACAGCAGTCTCAGCAGCATATCTCCGGTTCCCACATTGTATCCGCTGGTTGCATAGATCCCATTCAGGCTTTTGTTTGTCACAATGATCAGCGGAAGCTTATCCGGATCTACGTACATTCTTCTTCCCAGTGTATTGATGATCTCTGAAAAATCATCATATAAGATCTGAACATCTCCAAGCTTGCCCAGTGCTCTTGAAAGGGTAGGTGTCTCCAGCGCTTTTTTGCTTTTTACTACAAAAATGATCCTATTCGCATATCGGGAAAAAGCTTCTTCCTGCTCCATCATCTCATTTAAGATATGCTCCGTCGGTTCTTTCTCCTCTTCCAGAAACGCCAGGATATGCTTCCCATCTGCCGTCAGTTCTGACGCCTTCACGGTGCTTCCATCTTCTTTTCTGAGAGTAAATTCCGGTATGGAGATATTCTCCAGCATATCTTCCAGGTTTGCATTCCGAAATGCCAGCTCCACCCTCTTCATTTCTCCGATCTGAACCTCAAAATAATACTCCGCTGCAAATATATTTCCATTTGGCAGTCTGTTTGAGGTAAGGATCCTGTAATTTCCCGCTTCCAGCGGCAGCTTCATCACCTGATCTCTGAAATTTTCGGCTTCCAGCTTCCGTGTGATATATTTTCCGGCTTCCAGTTTTGCGATGCTCCAGTTCTGGAAATATTTCCACTGTGTATCCGCACTTGCCTTCAGAAGGATCGATGCCTTTTTCTCCGTTTCCGCAGATACTGAGATGAATTTTCCGTTTTTCATATACTCCATGGAACGGTCATGAGGGTTCAGGCGTGCCGGAATCCCCAGTGTTCTCGCCATTGCCACAAAAAGGATCTTCTTTGACAGAATGCTTCCTGTTCCCGTTTTCAGACATCCGGACGGCGTGGTGATCACACTGCTGCGTTCTTTCTCCGGACTGGAAACGATCTTATCCTCAATCCACTTCCAGATCTTCGCCGGTTCCTTTTGCAGCATATTTTTTTCTTCTTCCGACAGTTGCTCAAGAATCGTTTTTCTGTATTTCTGCAAAACTTCATCGTCAACTCTCGGGTTCAGTACATATGGTACAAAAATATCTGCATCCATGTTTTTTTCATACGGTAATGCAGATTTCAGGTGCTCCTCCAGAAGCTGGCTGATACAGTCTGTTCTGTCTTTCTCTGTGAGGACTTCAAGGAGTTTTTTTCTCATTGAAGAATCTCCGGTTTCTTTTTCCAGGAATTTCCGACACTCCGGATTGCTCAGGTTTCTTACCTTCTGTTCCCTGTAAGCGTTTGCCTCTGCCAGACGTCTGCTGCCTCTTTCCTTCTGCTCCGATGTTGGCATATCTTTATTTACAGGTGCATCATGAGGTGCGATCATATCGATCTCCGTCCACTCCTCATAAAAAATACCCTTTTCCTTTCCTACGGGCATCAGACAGATCTCACAACAATCCTCTGTTTTTGTATCCATGCTGTTTTCTGCATGCAGCCATTCTCCATCTGCATACATCCTTGCAGAAATATGGATACTTCCAAGCCCTGTTGTCAGGCTGACTTTTCCCAGACTGTCGGTTTTCAGTTCTGCGATCGGGGCATATTCCGAATAATTCAGCACCTCAAAAGAAACTTCTGCACCTTCTGCCGGTTTTCCATGTGAATCCTTTACGGACACAGTGATCTCTTTTGTCAGTGCATATCGTTTCAGCTCGTTGAGCATAGTCACCATACCATCTTTGCCGATCACTTCTCCCTCCGGGATCATGGTATCAAAAACTCTTGAATGGACCATCATGGCCCTTGAGGAAGCGTTGGTAAACCATCCCTTATTCAGGATCTCCTCCGGCTCACAGGCTCCCAGAAAATACCAGCTTCCATCGCACCAGATTTCCACCCACGCATGATTGTCATCACAATGAGACCACTTTGGTGCATATACCTGACGGGCAGGTACACCAACACTTCTCAGTGCATTAACGGTAAATACAGATTCCTCTCCGCATCTTCCGTTTCCTCTGCGGTATACGGCAAGTGCAGACAGGGTACGATCATCTGTACAATGATAGGTAGCCTCCTGTGCACACCAGTAGTTCACCTCCAGGGCAGCTTCCCGGAAGCTCATTCCCTCAGTTCTCTCTCCGATCTCCCTGCGGAAAAATGTACGGCAGGGTGCGATCTCCTCCTCATTTACTCTATGAAACAGCACATAATTCAAAAAGATTTCCTCCGGCAGCTCTGCCACCCCGGAGTTTTCCTTCCATAAATATACGCCATTCTCCGCATAATCTAGGAATACTTCAAACGCGTAATTTCCGATATCACTGTACGGCATGAACGCATATAAATATTTGCACGCCAGAGCCACTTCGTCTATGCATTCCGCAAGCTTTTTATCAATCTCCGCAAAAACCTGCGGTAACCCCATCATCTGCTCCCGATATTTTTTTTCGATCCGATCACGGTTTTCTTTCAGAAAAATCTTCCCCTCAGCCATTATAATTCCTCCAGAACTTTCTTTGCAGCACGAACATTTTCAATATCTGTACGCCATATCTCATATTCACTGAATGTCGGAAGTCCCATATTGACACCTTCCTTGCGAAACTGCATCGCACTGTCCGTTACAACCTTGCCGCTCATATGATAAGCCTTGATCCCGGTAAGAGGATAAAGCTGGCGGATCACTTCCGCACCGACGCCACTCCCCGCCTGGATGGTGATACGTCCCTGACTCCTGGTTTCCAGTTCCTTCAAAAGCTCCGCACCCTGAAGGCAGGTATTCTTCTGTCCGGAGGTAAGGATCGTATCGATTCCCAGAGAGATTGCCTGTTCCATAGCCTCGATCGGATCTGCGCACACATCAAAAGCCCTGTGCAGCGTAACAGACATATCTCCCGCCGCATCCATCAGCTCTTTCATCTGTTCCATATTCAAGGTGCCATCCGGTTTCAGGATACCTACCACGACACCCTCCGCTCCCATTTTGCGGAAATCCTTTACGGCATTTCTTATCATAGAAAATTCCGCATCTGTATAACAGAAATCTCCAAACCGCGGACGGATCAGCGCATGGATCCGGATATCTGAACGCTTCCTTATTTCCTCAAAAAGCCATGGGCCGGGAGTTGTCCCCCCGATGATCAGATTGCTGCAAAGCTCCAGTCTGTCCGCACCACCCTCGGCTGCTGCCATGGCGGATTCCACAGAATCCACACAGGTTTCCAGAATATAGTCTTTCATGTAAAAATCCCCCTTTGTTACTGTCTGCTCAGAGTAATTTCACTCCGGTATTCCTCAGTATGTTCACAATGGTATCATCCGGAAATTCATCGGTAATGATCCCGCTGATATCATCAAAATGTGTATATTTATAAGATTCGTTAAAATAAAACTTCTCTCTCTCCATAACCACATATTTATGTCTGCTGCTCTGCACTGCCGCCTTCTTGGTCAATCCATCCTCCACTCCGGATGTAGTAACTGCAAAATCTGTCATATCCACGCCACAGCTTCCCAAAAATGTCCGGTCAAAGCTGTACTGCTTGATCACCTCAATGGCCGCAGCTCCCATAAATCCATTCACCGAACGGTACATAGTTCCCCCTGTGCCTATGGCCGTGATGGACGGATTCGCAGCAAGGATCTGCAGGATATCGATCATATTGCTGACAACCACAACATGCATACCCGACGAAGCGATAAGCCTTGCCAGCTCTATATTTGTAGTGGAAACATCCAGAAAGATCGTTTCGTTATTTTTGATCAGCTTGAAGGCTTTCGCAGCAATCACTTTCTTCTTATCAAGATTGTACATACGCCTGTCTACTACGTTTCTCTCCAGAGGATACTCCTGTGACAGGATCGCTCCGCCGTAAGTCCTCTTTAATCTGCCTGCATTTTCAAGGATCTTGAGATCCTTGCGGATACAGTCCTCCGTAACCTGAAACATCTCGCTTAATTCTTTGACCCTGACTTTTCCTTTTTCGCGGAGACATTTCTCTATTGCATTCTGTCGTTCTTCTGTAAACATGGTCCTATCTCCTCATTCCTGATTTTTCTGTGATAAAAGTTCCAGAAATCAATACTCCGCAAAACAATATCCGGCGCATTGATCCCTGGAAAGCCTGTGATTTCAGTATAACAGTTCGATATCTTACTGTCAATTATTTTGTATTATTTTTTATTGTTTTATCGTATTTTAATCAAATCAAGTAATTCCACTGGTTCAATTGCGAACCTCCGCTTGCCCCCTGTTCCGGGAATCCCTTACAAAGCTGCAAATATCCCCCTGACTCAAAGCCACATGTTCCCTTGCGGAATTATAAAGGTCAATAAACATTGAAAATATTGAATAAATTATGAGGACTTGTCTGTACTCTTCCCGAAACAGACAAGTCCCCACAGTTCCATAACAAATATCCAGTTATGAGCAGATAAAATCAGATTTTTACTATCTGCACATATATTCATCCAGCTCTCCGATAAATTTCTCCGGCATCTTTCTCTCAAACGGGAAAACCTCCGCATTCCCCAGTTCATCTGCAATACATCCCAGAAGGATCGCACTTCTCTCCAGCGACCAGGCAGACAGCAGATCAATCGTATCATAACGAGTATGCATGCCAAAACCATCCCGGTTCAGAGTCATGGCCGGAATTCCCTTCCATGCAAAAGAATTGGAATCACTTCCCCAGATCTGATTCTTCGCAGACGCTCCGATCCCTGTTCCGTCAGCGATCTCAAGAAGCTTATCACAAACAGAAGCCTCTCCCGTCACTCCCAGAACATTTCCTCCGATCAGCTGCCCGGCCAGATCTACATTCATATTAAAACGATGCGCTCCAAGCTCACTCTCATGAACTCTGATATAATCCCGGCTGCCCAGCAACCCCTTCTCCTCAGCACCAAACCACACAAATTCCATAGTCCTGCGCGGTCTATACTGCTGAAAATATCTGCAAAGCTCCATGATGATCGCTGCCCCAGCCATATTATCATAGGCTCCCGGTCCCTCCGGCACCGAATCATAATGCGCCGTAATCGTCAAGATCTCATCTTTCTTATCCGTACCTTCGATCCTCGCCACTACATTACGGGATCTGCACGCCGTCACATCCTGTTCCACAACCAAGCACACCTCAGACGCACCCTCCGTCACCAGCTCCACTGCATCCTTATAATGAAGATTCGCCCCCGGAATCCTGCCACTATATTTTTCCTGCATCTTGTGAATATCCTCTGCAGACTCCGACAATCCTTCTGTCTCTTCTGCTGCATCCCCCGGAAAGATCATCGGCAGGCTGCGCTGACAGGGAACCCTGTCCACTCCTTCATCCAGCGGAGAACCCTCCACACTGATAAAACCAACAGCTCCGGCGCTCACCAGTCTCTGATACACATCACCACTCACCCGGCCATTCACCATAACGATCTTACCCTTCGCCCGGGAAAGACTGACAGCATCCCCATTCTCCACATACAAAAAATCCGCTTTCAGACCTTCTGCCCCAGTATTTCCACATCTTCCATACCCGGTCACCACATACTCCTTCTGATAAGGCTCCACAACCTTAAGCACCGCTCTGTTGATCCGAAAACCCCAAAAATCAAACTCCTCCATCCGATTCTTCACTCCGAAGCTGTCCAAAGTATCCCGGATCATCTTCGCCGCCTTCACTTCCCCCACAGTACCCGCTTCTCTGACAAAATCAAACCCGGCCAGAAACTCCATCTGCCGCCTGCCGCTGATTTCCTTCGTATTCATAACCCCACAACCTTTCTGAATTTTTTCCAAGTCCCCACCCACTGCTTATTGCTTTTCGCAACCCGCAGGAGACTTACTTGATTCGGTTAAATTATACACTATTTTTCTGCAAAAAAACTGCCTGCAGCTATTTTTCAGCCTACCCGGCCAAAAAATCTCCGCAGACAGTTTATATTTCATATCAGTAAATCATTTATATCCATATCCTAAGCCACAAACGAACCAACCGCAGCCGGAGCCCGGTAATCATAGTCAGAAACCTTGATCCCTGTAGCCGCTGTACTGGCGTGAACGATCTTGCCATCACCAATATAAAGAGCCACATGATCAATACAACCCTCACCATAAAAAACCAGATCACCAGCCTCAATATCCGCAACACTCTTCTTCTCAGAAGCCGAACACTGAGCTGCAGCAACACGAGGAAGCTCATACCCAAACTCCGCAAACACAGACATCACAAACCCCGAACAATCCGCCCCGTTAGTCAGACTCGTACCACCATAAACATAAGGATTCCCCACAAACTGCAGCGCAAAATCCACAATCCCCTGCCGCATCTCCAGACGCGCAGCCTCAGCAGCCTTCCGCTCCTCTTCCGCCTTACGCGCAACCTCAGCAGCCGCTTCAGCCTCAAGCCTCTCCTGTGCGATCACCTCAGCCTCAGCCTTCGCCTCCTGATACCCCTGAACCTCAGAAACCGTCTTATCCGCCAGAGCACTGGCAAAAGCAGAAATAGAATCCGCACCATCCGAAAAATCATCCTCAATAAAAAGCTCCTCCACATCTCCATCAGACACAGCACTGACACCATCCACATCCGCAAAAACAACAGAAGGAACCACACCCACAAGAACAGCACTCAGAACAACAGCAGCAAATTTCTTATAAAACATAAACAATAAAACTCCTCTCAGAAAACCACGCAGCAACACAATCTATCCATTCAGACAGACATTCACAATCCACTTCGCCACGCTCCTCATTCGCCATTTTGTTACATTTTTATTAAATTTGTTACGCAAGTGTGTATCCTACCATAAAAACCCCCACCTGTCAAACCCCTTTCACAAAACCTTCACACACCAATCAGCCATCCAACACAGCGACGATGGCTTCCACAAGAAACTCATCCCTTCCTCCCAGCCATCCAGCGCAGCGCTGATGGCTCATCCAACTCCCGGGAATCCACTCAATCCTCCAGCCCTCATCAATCCCCACTTCCGCCAGTCGCCCCACACCCCCACCACTACCTCCCGCCCGGAACCGAACAGCCGGGGAGACGGGTGCCGGTTGGCTACGACTCTGCAGGAGGGGAGCTGATTCTTGGCTGGCGGAAATCTGCGTTGTTTTTAAAAAGTCCGCTGTCTGAGCGGCAGCAAGCCGCGAGTTCGGACTTTTTAAAAACGGTTTTAGCAGAATTCCGGCAGCCTAGAAGCCAGCCCCCGACGAAGCCCGGAGCAAACCGGCACCCGTCTCCCAGGCGTCCGGCATCCGCCATCCACCATCCACCACAAAAAAGAGCGCCCCGCAGCCCATCCAGACCACAAAGAACGCTCTCCTAATTTCCATCAGCTTACAATCATACACAATCACCTACGATCAGCATACAACCCCATACGATCGCATCAAATATAACTCATAAACCCCTTCCCAACAACCTCACTACTCTTAGTAACCATCAAAAACGCCTGCGGATCCACCTCATCAATAAACCTCTGCAGAAGCACCGCCTGTCTCACATCAACAACCGTCAGAATAATCTTCTTATCCTTATGCGAATAAACCCCCTCCCCATGATAAACCGTAGCACTCCGCTCCAAACCATTCATAATAAACTCACAGATCTCATCCGGCTTACTGGAAATGATCGTAAAATACTTATTCAGCTTCATCCTCTCAATAGACTTATCGATCAGCAACGTCTTAGCCATAAGCCCCAGTACAGAACAAAGCCCCGTAGTAAGATCAAACACCATAAACGAAACAACAACGATCACACAATCCACCGCAAACAATGCACCCGAAATATTCATCGTAGAATACTTCTTAATGATCATCGCCACAATATCCGTGCCACCACCCGAAGCATTCTCAAAAAACAGCAGCGCCGCAGCCACCGCCGGTAAAATGATCGCAAAGCAAAGCTCCAGCATAATATTCCCCGTCAGCGCCCTGTCCATAGGAAAAATCTTCTCAAACACATTCAGAAGCAAAGAAGAAACAACCGTAACATAAGCCGTCTTCACTCCAAAATCCCGGCCAAGAACAATAAACCCGATCACCAGCAAAATCAGATTGATCACCAGGTTGATCTGCGCAGACGTCATCGGAATAAAATGCGAAAACACAACCGCCATACCCGAAACACCACCAAAGGAAAAATTATTCGGAAACTTAAATACATAAATCCCCACATCCATCAGAACAACAGCAAATGTGATAATGATATACTCCATCACACGCTTTGGTATCAGATTTTTCATTAAAAAATATCCTCCTGATCTCCTCAAATAATTTTCACCGGTAACTACCAGTCAAAACCAGCAATCCCCGTATCCTCTTCGTTTATCATACCTTATATCACCAAAAATGCAAATAAAAAAAGACAGAGAAAAAAACATTTCCCTGTCCCTTATATCAACGATCACGATCAGCCACAGCTTACAGCCCGAAAAACCTCTCCAGAAATTCCGCCACACCATCATGGTCGTTATCTCCGGTCACCTCATTCGCTGCATCCTTTACATACTGTTTGGAATTGCCCATAGCAACACCGATACCTGCACCCTCCAGCATTTCCAGATCATTCTCATTATCTCCGAAAGCGATCACATGCATCCGGTCAATACCAAGCTTTGTGCGAAGCATGGCAAGACCCACACCCTTGTCCACGCCTGCTGCATTAAACTCCGCATTGCCGCTGATGGAAGTAGTCACTGCCACATCATCCAGATCCTTCCATTTCTCACGAAGTGCCCTGCTGGTCTCCATATCATCAAAATAAATATTGATCTTCTCTGCCTGATCCAGAATATCTTTCTGATGATAAAAATCCTTAACATATACATGTCTGCTGAGAAAATAATCTACAAAAGTTTTTTCCAGCAGATCTTTATCCACTACAGATGCCACATAATCTCTGGCATCCGCATCAGAATAGGCAATTCCGTTTGCATAAGCCTCTGCGATCCAGCCTTTTGCGCCGCTGTTTTCCACATCCTTCAGAATTTTACTTACCATTCCTTTTGGCATGGTTTTTCGCCAGATCATCTCATTTTTATCGTAATCCCAGACAACACAGCCGTTTTCCACGATTCCCCATTTCACACCCCGGAGCACAGAAAACTCCCGGGGGATCAGCTCTCTGGTCCTTCCGGTTGCAGGCACCACATAATGTCCGTCATCGATCAGACGCTGCAGAACATTTCTGTTCCTTTCAGAAATCTTATTCTCACTGTTCAGAAGAGTTCCGTCCATATCCACTGCAATGATATATTTTTCCATAAATTCCTCCTGTTTGTCTTCTCCTCACAGGCAAAAAGCGCATCTGCACTGCACCCGGATATCCTTTGGCAGTACAGATACGCACAAATACTCATACCTGCTCTCTGTAAAGCGGAGACTTTTCTTCCACTTTACTACTACATATACAACAGCTCAGGAATTACCGGATCCTCATCATAAACGCCTCGTACGGTCTTAAGTCCGCTTTGATCCCTGTTCTGTCCTTATAGTTTGCAATCTTAATATCCTCTTTATCGGACACATATTTTGCAAGACCTTCTGTACTTACCGTATCCTCAGAAAGGTTTGCCACCACGATCCACTGCTCTTTGTCGGAAGTTCTTAAATATGCAAAGATCTTCTCGTCTTCCGGAAGAAGGAGCTGATAGTCACCTTCTGTAAGAAGTTCTTCCTCATGACGAAGACAGATCAGATCCTTATAATAATAAAACACGGAATCATTTTTTTCCAGAGCTTTTTTTACATTGATCTCCTGGTAACGATCAGAAAGGCGGAACCATGGCTTACCGGTTGTAAATCCTGCATTTTCGCTGTCATCCCACTGCATAGGAACCCTGGCATTGTCACGACTCTTGTTCCATACTGCCTTGCGGAAATCATCCTCAGAAATGGTTTTGTTCTTAACGACAAGATCCTGATATGCATTACGAACCTCGATATCCTCGTACTCCTCCAGCGGGAACTGCACGTTTGTCATACCGATCTCCTCTCCCTGATATACATAAGGAGTTCCCTGCATACCATGGAGAACGGTAGCATAAGCCTTTGCACATTCCTCGCGGTAAGTAGTGTCATTTCCCCATCTGGAGATCACACGTGGCTGGTCATGATTTTCAAAATACAGAGCATTCCAGCCCTTGTTATAAAGCTTGTTCTGCCACTCACTCATAACACGTTTCAGATCACGGAGATCAAAAGGCTTCAATTCCCACTTTCGGTTTACAGAGCCCGGAATACGGTCGATGTTCATATGCTCAAATGTGAAGATCATATTCAGTTCCTCACGCTCCGGATCTGTAAACAGTCTTGCAACCTCCGGTGTGGAGCCCGGCGCCTCACCTACCGTCATACAGTCATATTTTGAAAGCACCTCCCGGTTCATCTCATGGATAAACTCATGAAGTCTTGGTCCGTTGCTGTGATATTTTCCTGTATAATACTTGCGACCATCCGTTTTCGGGTAATCCGGGAAGGACTGATCCTTGGAGATAGATGCGATCACATCCATGCGCCATCCGTCAGCACCTTTGTCCATCCAGAATTTCATCAGATCATAGATTTCCTTACGG
The DNA here is from genome assembly GCF_004167315.1 of Blautia sp. aa_0143. Classification (NCBI taxonomy): domain Bacteria; kingdom Bacillati; phylum Bacillota; class Clostridia; order Lachnospirales; family Lachnospiraceae; genus Blautia; species Blautia sp. aa_0143. The sequence continues at coordinate 63,933 of NZ_RCXU01000007.1, read as the reverse complement.
ACGGTTTCATTTTCCCAATTGAGATCCGGCTGTTTTCTGCTGTAAAAATGAAGGTAATACTGGCCGCGCTCTTCATCATATTCCCAGGCACTTCCACAGAAGCTGGAGCCCCAGTTGTTTGGCTCACTGCCGTCTGCTTTCGGATCCTTCCAGATATAATAATCACTGTATTTGCTGTCTTTTGATTTCCGGCTTTCCACAAACCATGCATGCTCATCGGAAGTATGGTTGACAACAAGATCCAGAATGATCTTGATACCATGCTCATGAGCTTTTCCGATCAGCTCATCCATGTCCTCGTTACTTCCGAAACCTGCATAGATCTTTCGGTAATCACTGATATCGTAACCGTTGTCGTCCTGTGGGGAATCAAAAACAGGGCTGAGCCAGATCACATCGATCCCAAGGTTCTGAAGGTAGGGGAGTTTTTCAATAATGCCCTGGAGATCGCCGAAGCCGTCTCCGTTGGAGTCCTTAAAGCTTCTTGGATAAATCTGATATACAACGGAATTCTTCCACCAATCTTTCATTTCTTATGTCTCCTTTATTTTGCATTGAGCAGATATTTATGATCCGTATTTGCCGCTTATTTATATCCCGTCAGATACTCTTCAACTGCCCTTTTGCAGTCAGTTATTTCAATATAACTTTTTTTCAGGTTTTTTATAGGCGGACCACCTGGGGTCCGCCTTTTCATAGTTCTGATCTTTATCCTTAAGGTTTATGCAATTCCAAGAAGAGAGAGAAGGATGCTCAGGATGATAACACCGATGATCAGAACTGTGATGCTGATATTTTTCTTTTTCAGCAGATAGTAGCACAGAAGAGTCAGTCCAAGAGGAACAATGCCGATAAAAATCTGGTCCAGCATGTTCTGTAGATTCAGAACAGATTCACCCTTCATGGTGAGTTCATAAGTGGAGTTAAAGGTTACCATGCTGGCAGTCATACCGCCGACCATGATCAGACCTACAATGCTGGCAGCCTTTGTCAGGATGTTCATAAGACCGCTTGCATAAACCTTCTGAATATATTCAGAACCAAGCTTGTAGCCCAGGAATGTTCCGTAATATTTCACAAGAATAGACGGAATGTTGAAAAGAAGCAGGAACACGATCGGTGCCAGAACGTTTCCGGATGCACCAAGTCCTACTGCGATTCCGGCTGCGATTACACGGAGAACGCCCCAGAAAATGGAATCACCGATACCGGCCAGAGGTCCCATCAGGGAAGATTTCACCGCATTGATGGAGCTTGCATCAAAATCCTTCTGCTCGCTGTTTTTCTTCTCCATGGATGCCACAAGACCCATGATGAATGTAGATAAGGTGATGGTTGTATTGAAGTAAGACATACTTCTTGTGAGGGCAGCTTTTTTGCCTTCCTCATCGTTTTTGTAAAATTTATTGATAAAAGGCATCAGGGAATAGCAGAAACCGGAAGCTCCCTGTTTTGCCGGGCTTACTGCCGCATACAGAGTGAAGGAACGCCAGAACGCTTTTCTCAGCATTTTTCTTTCATCTGCTGGAATGGATTTCGTTAAATTACTCATGAGAAAAATTCCTCCTCTTCTTCATCAAGATATTCGTCAGAACCACCGACCGGTGAAGCTGCCACTCTCTGCGCCGCAAGCTGGTTCAGCTTGTAATCATTCATACCAATGGAAATGGCAATGATCACACCGATCACGGCAAGAGCGATCAGCGGAAGCTTTAAGTATGCTGCAAGGACAAAGCCCAGGAAATAAAACATACAGATCTTGTTATCCCAGAGCATCTTCATCAACATTGCCATACCTACTGCCGGAAGAAGTCCGCCGCAAACTGTCAGACCATTCATAACAACATCCGGGATGGCATCCAGAAGTGCACTGACTGCATCAGATCCGAACAGGATCCCGAAAAATGCGAACAGGGAATATAAAAACCAGTTTACAGCCCAGAGCCCATAGTGAAGAGCAACGATCTGTTTTTCTTTTCCTTCTGCCGCCAGACGGTCGAAGGTTTTTGCAAACATACCTACAATAAAAATATAGAGAACGGTCTTGATCTGAAGACCAAGGATACCGATTGGAAGTGCAAGTGTCAGGGCTACCTCAGAACCTTTGCCCAGCATGATGGCAAAAGCAGTTCCTACGGCTGTGGCGATTCCGGGTTCTGCCGCGGAAGCACCTCCGATGTTTACAACTCCCATAAATACGGCTTCCAGTGAAGCTCCGATGATCACTCCTGTATGAAGATCTCCAAGAAACAGACCTACCAGTGGCCCGATGACGATCGGACGGTTCAGCATAGTAAATCCGACCAGCTCTGCACCGCCGACACAGATAAATACAGCAAGTGCTACAAGAAATGCGTTTAACATTTTTTTCTTTCCTCCCTTTTTTGTGCTACGTTTTATTTATTCAGTGGATGTCAGTCAAGCTTGTCCAGTACATCCTTCACAAGCTTCTGCTCATCATTGGGTACCTGCTGCATACAGGCCTTCGGATCAAGAGCCACCAGCTCTTTCAGTGCCTGCTGTTCTGCTTTTGTCAGCATGATAGTCGGGGTCAGGACAAGCTTCTCGGAAACATCGATTCCATCAAAACGTCCCGTATTTCCTACATTGAGGAATCCGATCTCACCAACACTTTGTCTTATCTTCAGAGCATCCTTTACCGTTCTTGTCAGAACCAGAATACGCATCCTGGATGCCTTCGGATTGTTTAAGATACGAATGGCTTCATCCACCGGTTTGATCAGCGATTTGATTCCGCCCGGTACGGCCATTTTCAATGCCATCTTCTGGGTGTTATCGTTAGCTGCCTCGTCGTTAGCTACCACGATTCCCTGTACAGCCAGCTGTTTGGTCCAGGTCATGGCAACCTGTCCGTGGATCAGACGGTCATCTACACGAAGTGCGGTGATCTTTGCTGTGGAATTGTCATAGGACTGGGGAGCCAGAGCTTTTTTCGGTGCGGATTTTTTTGCATACGATGCAGCACCTTCTGAAATCTGCGCAGTATTTTCGATACCCTGTGCATTATCTTCTTCAGCATTTTTTTCAGATGTGGATTTCTTTCCACCGCCAAGGTCTACCATCTGAAGCTCTTCTCTGGCATCATCGATAAACTCCTGGATCTCCTCCTCTGTCACATCGTCATCCGCCATCATGACCTGCATCAGGACCGGAAGGTTGGTTCCTGTGATCAGCGTAACATTTTCTTTCTGGCTGTATCCCAGAAGCTTCTGATTTACGCTTCCTCCCATCAGATCTGTGAAAACGAAAATCCTGTCGTTTTCATGCTGTGCGAAATATTCTTCAAACTTTTTCTCCACATTGTCTTCCGGTGTCACATAAGCGTCGATGGTTGTGATCTCATCCATTTTTCCAACGATCAGCTCTGCTGTATAACGAATGCCGGAGGCCATTTTTCCATGTGTGGCGATCAGAATCTGTTTCATCTGGTATTCATTCCTTCTGTACTCTTTCCCTTTGGTTATGTACCTAACCTTTGCGCTCACACTATATCATCAAAGTTAGGCTGTGTAAATAGGTTATGTACATAACCTATCATTGTAACAAGTTCAAAATCATAGTTTTGTGCAGGTTTCACATAGAACAGCAAATGCTTATTATCCACATCTTCAGCACGAACCTACACAGGATAACTCTTTTACGATTTCAGGTAAATTTACAAAAAGCCGAAAATACTCTGACTGTCAGACACTGACAGTTCCCGTATATTTCGGCTTTTGATATCTTTATATCTCAGATTTTCTGTACTCTTTCTCTGTACTCTTACTATATTGAAAGTCCCGATTTTCTATTTTTCACAGTTCTGCAGTGACTTCTCGTATCTACCCCCCTGATCAGATCAGGTACATTCTCTGCAGACTTACTTTTCCTCATGCTGCGGCTGTACAGATCTCCTGGGGATCAGCGTGACCGGAAGCATGATCTCATTTTCACGCTCTTTTTCCACTCCATTGATCCGTTCCATCAGAATTTCCACTGCAAGAGACGCCTTCTGCTCCACATTCTGACTGATAGTAGTCAGACGAGGCACGGAAAATTCCGCATAGCTGATGTTATCGTATCCTGCAATTCCGATCTCCTCCGGAATCTTTACTCCACGACTGCTGAAAAAGCTGATAGCCTCCAATGCATAGAGGTCCGACAGGAAAAACAGTGCGGCCTTTGGTTTTTTCCGCTGGAGCAGCCACGCATAGCTTTCTTTTCGTTTGGCGTAATTCATTCCAAGAGCGGTAAACTGCACCTTCTGCTTTTTCTTTGCAAAATCCTTCGCCGCCCGCTGAGCGCCCATGTAACGAAGATGATCCACACCATTATCACGGCCTGCGCAAACCTGGATATGCTCATAGCCGCATTCCAGAAGATATTTTGTCATAAGATAGCCGCCACTTTCGTCGTCCAGTCCAATATTCAGGACATGGTTTTCCTGGCCTGCATCAAGCTCACCATATGCATCAATAGAAACGATCGGTTTGTTGATCAGCTGATAGATTTTTTCGCAGTTGCTTTTGCTGAAGGAAATGGCAATAACACCATCTACATCCCAGCCCATGACCATATGGAATATCTTATCTGTATCCTTTGCAGAATACAGCATCAGATAATATCCCAGTTCCTACACGTATTTCTCGATAAAACCGATGATCTTTCCATAAAAAGGATCTCCGATGATAGAATCCTTGAAGTCTTTATGATAATTGATCACAACTGCGATCAGCTGGGATTTTTCTTTATTCAGAACTCTCAGTCCCATTTTCTGGACATACCCCATCTCTCGGATAAGATTCTCGATCTTCTGAATATTGGCAGGAGATACTTTTTTTGTTTTTCCATGTATGACGTTGGAAACAGTTGTTGTACTCACGCCTGCTCTTTGCGCGATTTCCTTAATCGTTGCCATTATCTTTCCTCCAGAGATATTTCTGTGCGGAAGCCACTGCATTGGCTCCGTCTGAAACAGCAGTTACTATCTGGCGAAGTGCCTTGGTACGAATATCCCCCGCTGCAAAAACCCCAGGTGCGCTGGTAACACCCTCTTCTCCTGCACAGATATATCCATTTTCATCCAGCTTGAGCTGGTCCTTTACAAGTGTCGTATTAGGAACGATCCCCACAGCAATGAAAACACCTTCTGCGATCAATTCCCTCTCTTCATTTGTTTTTATATTACGGATCTTAAGACCGGTCACTTCATCCTGTCCCAGGATCTCAAGGGGAACACTGTCCCACACCATTTCTATATTCTCACAGGCAAAGACTTTCTCCTGAAGTGCCTGATCTGCTCGAAGCGCATCACGGCGATGAACAAGATATACCCTTTCACAGAGGCCGGAAAGAAAAACTGCATCCTCTGCTGCCACGTTTCCTCCCCCCACTACCACTGCGGTCCGATCCTTATAAAAAGCTCCGTCACAGGTAGCGCAGTAGGAAACACCAAGGCCGCTCAGATCATCCTCTCCCGGGATATCCAGCTTCCGGTGCTCTGCCCCAAATGCAAGGATCAGGGCTTTCGCCTGATATTCATGCTTTTTTGTACGAATCGTCTTGATCTCTCCGGAAATATTTTCCAGGGAAAGAATCTTCTCTCGCTGCGGTTCCAATCCCAGCTTCCGGGCATGCGCCCCAAAGGCTTCTCCGAGATCCATGCCCGATATCCCCGGCATTCCCGGATAATTATCCACCGCATAGGTAGCTGTGACCTGACCGCCCGGTGCAAAGTTTTTATCGATCCATATGGTATTTAACCTGGCCCTGGACGCATAGATCGCTGCCGTGATCCCTGCCGGACCTCCGCCTAAAATTGCAAGATCATAAATATCACTCATGTTATTTCTCCATTTTTGTATATTTCCGCTCACATAATATCATAGATTCCGTAATTTTCCAATATGATAGAACAAAGCGCCACTCTGAAAGGACGTTACTGTTTGCTTCGAGACCATCAGCACTCTCCACATGGTATATGTCTGTAAACAGTAATGAAAGACTGTCTTATGTCTCTTAAAATCAGGAAAAATAAATTTTCTATTTTCATCACTCTGCTTCTTATCCTGGCACTTCTCACCGGCCTTACTGCCGGTTATTTTTCCACTCACGGGATCACAGAAAACGGAAAATTCGAAGCCTTTTCCGGAAAAGTTTTTCAAAATGAAGTTTCCGGCAGCACCCTTACCCTCCATTATACCCTGGCACATCCGGAAAAACAGGGTATCCGGCGAAAAAAAGCTTCTCTTGGCACTGTCCCCACAGATATGAAAAATACATACCAGATCTGCAGCCAGTACGAAAAAAAGCTGAAATCCTTCCGCTACAGCCGCCTTTCCACGGAAAATCAGCTGACGCTGGACTCCATGCTCCTCTATTACCACACGGAAAAATCACTGGGCGACAATTATCTGCTTCAGGAGCCTCTTGGCCCAAGTCTTGGTATTCAGGCTCAGCTTCCGGTTCTTCTGGCGGAATATGCCTTTTATGAAGATCGTGATATCACCGACTACCTCAATCTTCTCACCACCATCCGCCCATACTTTCAGAGCATCCTGAAATTTGAAAAAAAGAAATCCGAAGCTGGCTTCTTTATGAGCGATACTACCCTGGACCGGGTCCTTGCACAATGCAGTGCTTTTATCCAGAATCCCGACAACAATTATATGCTGGAAATTTTCCAGAAAAAGCTATCCGAATATGGAAAACTTCCTTCCTCAGAGCAGAACGCTCTGGTCCTGACCCACCAAAATCTTATGAAAACAGAAGTCATCCCAGCCTATCAGGAACTTATGACCGGTCTGGAAGCTTTGCGTGGCACAGGAAAAAACACTCGTGGCCTGACTTATTTCAAGGGAGGAAAAGCCTACTATCTCTATCTTCTTCAGAGTCAGACCGGCTCTTACGTTCCTGTAAAGCAAATGGAAAAACGACTCTCCGGACAGCTTTCCGACGAGATTGGCATCGCAGGAACCATACTTCGACAAAACCCGGAGCTTCTGACTACTCTCAGCCGGGGAATCACTTTCAGAGAAATAAAGCCTGCCCAGATGCTGAATGCCTTGCAGCAGAAGATCCAAACAGACTTCCCACCTCTCACAGATGTCACCTTTGAGCTCCGCACAGTCCACGATTCCATGAAAGAATATCTAAGCCCCGCCTTTTATCTCACCCCACCTATGGATACCGGAACCCCCAATGTGATCTACATAAATCCGGCTGCCGGCTACCAGGGCCTGGAGCTTTTTACCACACTGGCACATGAAGGATTCCCGGGGCATCTTTACCAGACTGTCACCTTCCAACGCCAAAAATCCTCCAACATCCGAAATCTTCTCTGCACCTCCGGCTTTGCAGAAGGATGGGCCACCTACATCGAACCCTATGCCTACCAGTACGCCGCCGATTATATTCAGGATCCTTCTGCCACAGAGCTTGCCAGGATCTCCTGGCTGAACCGAAGCATCAATTTATGCATGTACTCCCTTCTGGACATTGAGATCCATTACAACGGCTGGACTCAGGCCGAAGCCGCCAGCTTTCTGAAAGCCTTTGGTATCGAAGACAGCGCCGTTGTCTCCGAGATCTACCAGTATATCCTGGAAACCCCGGGAAATTATCTGAAATACTACTGGGGCTACTTAAGCCTTCTGGACTTACGCACTTCCGAACAGAACCGCCTTGGCCAGGACTTTGATCTGAAAGCTTTCCACAGCCAGGTACTGAAGATCGGTGGTGTACAGTTCCCGGTGCTGGAGAAGTATATTGATGCGGAATTTTGAAACTGTTTTTTCACTCCAACCCAGCAAAAAACAGTTCATAAAAATCATCCTCACCCTCAAGCATCGGAGAATTCTCTCCGCCGCCATTGGTACTCCTCTTCATCGCTGCATAAAATTCCTCACCAGCTGCGATCAGATCCATCTCATAAACCGGAACCCCAAGCTCCCGGCACTTCTTACAGAAAGCAGCCAGCGGCTCTTTCTCCCTGCGGGTAGCAAGCAACATCTCCCGAAGCGCCGGGTCCCTGCGGGCCTTTTCCTTCAGATTATCAAGCATCTCCACAACTTCCATCAGACTCGATCCCCCTTCACACAGCTTCTGAACAGCACATCCAGTTCCGGAATCTCTTTTTTCAGAGAAACCAGCTCCCCATTCCTGGTAAAACAATGCTTCGAGGAAGCCTCTGTACAAACCTCACTTCTGGTCACATTAAAAAACTCATAAGCCAGCTCCAGAACCACACCACTGTACTTCTTCACCGAAACCGAAATCCCAACTACATCATCGAAAAGCACCGGCTTCTTATAAGAAACTGAAACCCCTGCAACCGGAGAAACAATCCCCCGCTTCTCCACCTCACCATAACCAAAGCCCAACTCCTTCATGAAATCGATCCGGGCCTCTTCCATCCATTTCACATAATTGGAATGATGGATGATCCCCATCTGATCCGTCTCATGATACTGTGCCTTACGCCTGTAAACACCCATGTTTATATCCTCTCTTCTGTAAAAATCTGACATTTGTCACCAGTAACAAAACATCCTCTTTATTTCTCACAAACCATACTCTTTATACAACTCCCTGCAAGCCTCCGCACTGTCTATGATTTTCCCAATCTCATCCATTCGACCATCCGCGATCAAACGATTGATCAACATCCTCATCCTCGTTTCTCCAATAGCCTCGCCCTCTGCTTTTCCCTCTGCTTTTCCTTCTGCTTTTCCAATAATTTTCCCACGTGCTTCTCCCAGCTCAAACAAGCGTTCCGATTCCAACTGTAAAACCTTTCCACCTATAATTTCATCTACTCCTTTCTACTTGATTTTTTCTTCTTTTCGGAAAATGTAATCTGATATCCTTACAATTAATCTAGTGGATCTCACACGACTAAAGTCACATGCTCCTCAGTCGCTTTAAGCGACAAGGCTAAATATCGACGGATACGCCTGTAACTTAGGATATGCGCAGTCATGCGCTTTTTCCATGCCAGATATGGCAGGTTCCCACACCACAGGTAGTCCGCTGTATATCTGCCTGTGTTTATGCTGCTCTTAAAAGTTCTATTTCTGAAAATAATTCTCTTAAGTCCGCATATACACATGAGATCCTACGCTTTACTGAAGGGACTTTTGCCTCCAGCAAAGACCTTTCCGTTGCCGGAAAGGGTTTTAAGAGTTCACGTATAAAATATCTTGCTCCAATATTATAAGACGCCGAAAGATCACAGTTATATCTTTTTCCATTCTGGAATGTACATAAACTGTGATTGCCCGGATCACGGACAACTGTTCCTGACCCATCATAGGCAAGCCTGCTGGTATTCCACGCACAGATTCTGGATATCCGCATCCCTCTACGATGCGCCTGATGTTCACATCTTTTCTGGATATCCCTTTTTCTCCACAAATGCAGCTTCTGTTTCTTTCTTCCGGATATCTTTCCTTTTGTTTCCAGATACTCAAACACGATCACATCCGCGTGGTTTTCTTCCGCATATCCTGCAACTGCTCCTGCGATCTTTCTTCCAAGTTCTGTGTTAAGACGCTTCGCATAAGCCCATCTGCTTTTCACCTGTACAGGACCATGTTCCCGCTGGAACCTGCGTATCCGTCCCAGCACACGGTACATCCGGTCTTTTTCACTGGGAAAATCAATAAATTTTCTTCCCAGGACAGTTCCATCTGACCACATAATAGTGCAGACTGCATCCGTATTGATCCCTAAATCCACACTGCAGATGATCTGTTCTTTTACAGGTGCCTTTGTAATCGGCACCTCTTCTGTATAAGAAAAACGCAGGAAGTATTTACGATGCCTTTTTTCCAGCACGGGAGCTGCTGTTCTTTTTCCCGCCCAGTATTTCCTCAGATATTCCATATCTGTATGGCTGAGACTGACCCGGAACCATTTCCAGTCATGGCCGTCATAAAGTTTCAGGTACGCTCCATCTTTTTCCTCCGTATCTTCACGGTACGTCACATCACGGTAAAATACCGGCATAGCATGATTACCACACACCAGCTTCGGCGTGCCGCCTTTCTTATCCATTTTTTTCCACAGTTCCAGCCTCGTCTTATATGAGGATACGCTTCCCAAGGCATGCTGGATAGCTGCCCTTCTGAGATAAGAAGGCATCTTTGGAAATCGCAGGTCAAAATCAAACCTTGCCTGATTCTTTTTTGTGGTATGCACCAGATGTTCTGCAGTATTGAAACGTTTTTTAGGTTCCGTGATCACTGCCAGTTCATCCCATGCCTGGGCATAGATCTCAATCAGGCAGCTGACCGCAGAACGATAAATATCCAGTGTCTGGCGGATCGGGATATTCTGTTTTCGCAGTTCTACGCCATAACTGGATACTGTCCTCATCTTTTTTCCTCTTTCTTACAAATATAAAAAACGAGTTCTTTCAGATTACTGTTTTTCTTTTTGCCCTTCGATATAAGAACATACCTGTTCCCTGCTCCTGTCACTCACAGTTACTGCACAATAAGATGGATTCCACAGATGCCCTCCCCAAAGTTCCTTCTTCAGTTCCGGATGCGCAAGAAACATCTGCCTGGCAATGTTCCCCTTCATGATCTTGATCATATCCGAGATATAAAACTGTGGTCTGCAGTCTACAAGAAGATGGATATGATCCGGCATAACCTCCATTGCCAGGATCTGAAATTTATATTCTTCTGCAAGGTCACAGAGCATTTCTTTGCATTCTGCATCAATACCATCTTTTAAAACTTTTTTCCGATATTTTGTACACCATACCAGATGGTACTGCAGTGAATACACATATCCTCTACCATATGAAAGTCCATTATTATTGATATTAAATATATTTTTCTCCATGTTTTTATTATACCATACGCAAGAAGAGTTTACAAACATTTGTTCTGTTCATTTTCAAAAATAGTGCGTCTAACTCATCACTACTGAAGTAACGAGAATGCGACGCACAGTTATTCAATAATCTTCGTAGTTTCTCAGAATCCTCACCTATTATATGCGCCGACTCCTCGTATCTCATTACATAAAACGGAAGTAACATCAGTAAATTCTTCTCAAAAATGCTATCCTTTGTATAACGCTCCACCTTCACCGTCGGAACACGATATACACACACCTGCCCATCCGGAAGCAGCAGCTCCACTTCCTCAACATCCGGCGTATTCTTCGTAGATCTTAAATAAATTACACATGATCTCGGAAACTCCACATAAAACTTCCGTCCTACTCTCCAAAGCAATCGCAAAATCATACTCAAACATTCGGATCGCCATCGTAGTATCATCCGTACTCTGACACTCAATATGATACACCTTATCCCCGATCAAAAGCTGGGCATCCGTGATCAGTTCCCCGTCCTCCAGCTGATGCTCATTCCGAAGATGCACGATCTTCACATCCTTCGGATATGAGGTATGAAACACCTCGTTGATAAGCGGAACGAGCAGGTAAGTCATCTTCTCCACCATTGTCCGGAAAACATCGTCAAATATAGTATTGTTATTCATTAACACTCCTACTGATATATAAATTATACCACACAAAGAAAACATAAAAACCCCATAAAACGGATTTTCAGAACCTTCACAGTAACAAAAAATGGAAAACGCTTCAGAACCCGAAGCTCCAAGAATGTCCATACAGACAAAAGATCTTATAAGATATACCAACCATACCATACACCAGAAAAAAAATCACGCAAAACCCATCCAAAAATTCCACCACAATTCGACACACTCCCAGCCGACAGCGAAGCGCCTCGGCCCACCCCCTTCCCATCAAACCACAAAGAAACTCAGCCTTTCCTCCACGCCGTCCAGCGCAGCGCTGACGGCTCATCCAACTCCCGCCCAGCCACCCTAGCCCTACCGCCTTGAACCTCACAGCCCGAGCCGGGGATGCTGTCTGGTCTGCCTCTGCAGGAGGGGAGCTGATTCTTGGCTGGCGGAAATCTGCGTTGTTTTTCAAAAGTCCGCTGTCTGAGCGGCTGCAAGACGCGAGTTCGGACTTTTGGAAAACGGTTTTAGCAGATTCCCGGCAGCCTAGAAGCCAGCCCCCGACGAAGCCGCAGACCAGACAGCATCCCCGGCTCGGGCGTACGTTCACCCCCACCACCCTCTTCCCACCAAAATAAAAATCTGCTATAATACAACCACACAACAAAAATCAAAAATAACAAAGCGAACAATCACCAATCAATCGCATTCAAAATCCAAAGAAAGACAAGGTAAAACATAAATGAAATTTCCACCCAACATCAAAATCCCCGACTCCCTCAAAGGAGTCTTCAAAAAAAGCTCCACCCCGGATCCCCTCAGAGAACCCCGGCGCAACCCCAAGGACAACATCCCCCTGAACTTCCGCGAACGCAGCAATGCCCGCGTAAGTCTTATGGCATCCGTCATCGTCCTTGCGATCCTGGTCCTCTTCTTCAATCAGCTGGACTACCGCCTCATCCGCAAACCAGCCATAGACGCCCAGAAAAAAGCCGCGGCAGTCAAAGCCAAGGCCGATCAGGAAGCAGCCGACACCACTGCCGAAACTACCACTGCATCAGTCATCGCAGTAGGCGACAACCTCTATCACCAGAGTCTCATCGACGCAGGCGCATCCTCTGACGGCAACTGGAACTACGACAAGATCTACACCCACATCCAGAACGCCATCAAGGACGCAGACATCAAAATGATCGATCAGGAAACCGTCTTCACAACCGACCATGACAGCGTAAGCTCCTACCCATCCTTTGCAACACCCACAGAAGTAGGAGACGCCATTATAAAAGCAGGATTCAACGTAGTAGAATCCGCCAACAACCACATCGATGACTTCGGCGAAGGCTTCCTCACAGACACACTGAACTTCTGGAAAACCAAATATCCGGATGTCACACTTCTGGGGATCCATGACTCCCAGGAAGATGCCGACACCGTCAAGATCCGTGAAGTAAACGGTATCAAGATCGCATTTCTGGATTACACCTACGGCACAAACGTAGGCGGCATTGAAGGAAAAGACTACATGATCGACATGATCCGCAAAGACAAGATCACAGCCATGATCCAGAAAGCAAAACAGCAGGCCGACTGCATCATCTTTGTAGCACACTGGGGTACCGAAGACGAAACCATGCCAAACGAATACGAAAAACAGTGGGCAGCCTACCTTATGGAGCAGGGCGTAAATGTCATCATCGGCGGACATCCACATGTACTCCAGCCATATGGCCGCCTTACTGATGACAAAGGCAATGAAACTGTAGTCTTCTACTCTCTGGGAAATTTCGTATCCACCCAGCAGAAGCTGGAAGAACTTCTCGGCGGAATGGCAAAATTCACCATTCAGAAAACCGTACAGGACGGCAAGACCTCAATTGAGATCCTGACCCCTACAGTGGAACCTCTGGTCATGCATTACAACAGCGATGCCGGTGAATTCGGACCATATATGCTTTCCGATTACACAGAAGAACTTGCATCTCAGAACGGTGTACAGTCATACATTGGCTCCGGTGTATTCACTCTTGGCAACCTGAAAAAGAAGTTCAACGAGATCATGTCCATGAATGTCACTCCATCCACAGGAACCAACCTCCTGGATGTGACCATTGACACAGACCTGAACATGATCGATGCATCCGGAAATGTCGTAGAAGATACCGACTCCATCACAGCAGAAAAATATTACGCAGATAAAGGCATTGACATCACTTCCGAAGACTTTAACTCTGCTGATAATAACTCAGGCAGCACAGACGACTCCTCGGATGACGGTTCCTACGACGACAGTTACTCTGACGACGGTTCCTACGATGATGGTTCCTACGATGATGGTTCCTACGATGATGGTTCCTACGATGATAGCGAAGAATAGCAATAACTTTTCGTAACCAGTTTATACCCAGATCCATAAAATACCGGAGATCCGGCACCTCTGAAGCCAACACTTCAAAGGTACACAGATCTCCGGTATTTTTATTTTATCTTTTATATTTTCTTTCAAAGATTTCGCTATACAGAATATCAGTATGTAAATATACCAACTCCATAAGCTTCCAACGGATATGCAAAAGAAAATTCCCGGTTGTCACAATTTTTCTTTTCGGCTTTAAATACCTTGCCCTTCGGAAGAAGCCCCTGCTCATCCATGATCAGCTTGTACTGTTTTTTCTTCGGAACGCCTACACGGTAATCCGGACGTGCTACCGGTGTAAAGTTGCATACTATCAGGATATTATTACGTCTTGTAGGAGATTTTCTCACAAAGCTGAAGATACTTCTGTCGCCATCGTTGGCATTGATCCACTCAAATGCAGATGGATCATTATCTGCACCGTAAAGTGCCGGATATTTGCGGTAGATATGCAGAAGATCACTGACATACTGCTGCAGCTTCTGATGATTTTCTTCGCCAAGAAGATACCAGTCAAGCTCTCTGGCCTCACTCCACTCACGCAGCTGTCCGAAATCCTGTCCCATAAACAGAAGCTTCTTACCCGGATGCCCGAACATAAAAGTATATCCGGCCTTCAGGTTCTTGAATTTATCATCCAGCTCTCCTGGCATCTTCTCCAGCATAGAACACTTCAGATGTACTACCTCATCATGAGACAGAACCAGAACATATTTCTCACTGTATGCATAAGTCATAGAAAATGTCATCTTATTATGATTAAATTTACGGAAATATGGATCCAGCTTCATGTATTCCAGGAAGTCGTTCATCCAGCCCATATTCCACTTCAGAGAGAATCCAAGCCCGTCGTCTTCTGCCTTACCTGTTACCATCGGCCATGCGGTAGATTCCTCTGCGATCATGACAGTTCCATGATTTCTTCCGAGAACAACGGTATTCAGATGCTTAAAAAATTCAATAGCCTCCAGATTCTTGTTTCCGCCGTATTTATTGGCGATCCACTCACCGTCTTTCTTACCGTAATCCAGGTAGAGCATGGATGCAACCGCATCTACACGAAGACCATCAACGTGGCATTCCTCTACCCAGTAAAGAGCGTTTGCGATCAGGAAATTCTTCACCTCCGGACGTCCGTAATTGTAGATCTTGGTTCCCCAATCCGGATGCTCACCCTGTCTCGGATCTGCATGCTCATATACAGCAGTTCCGTCAAAGTTAACCAGTCCGTGTGCATCCTTCGGAAAATGTGCCGGTACCCAGTCAAGAATGATACCGATCTTCTGACGGTGAAGATAATCCACCAGATATTTGAAATCCTGCGGTGTTCCGTAGCGGGAAGTCGGTGCGTAATAGCCGGTTACCTGATAGCCCCAGGAACCGTCAAAAGGATGCTCTGCGATACCCATAAGCTCCACATGGGTGTATCCCATTTTTTTGACATACTGTGCAAGCTTCGGCGCCAGTTCTCTGTAGGAATAGAAACCATCCTCATCCTCTGCTGTCTGCGGATGCTTCATCCAGGAACCCGGATGCACCTCATAGATAGACATGGCACCTGTGTCCGGATCAAAGTTCTCGCGATTTTTCATCCAAGTATCATCTTTCCATTTATAGTTGGTGATATCTGTAATACGAGAAGCTGTTCCGGGACGCATTTCAGCGGCATTGGCATATGGATCTGCCTTGTAAAGCTCCTCACCATGTGCACCTGTAATGTAAAATTTATACAGCTGTCCGATCTTCGCTCCCGGTACAAATGTCTCATAAACGCCAATGGGTCCAACTTTTTTCATGGGATTCTTCTCCGTATCCCATTCGTTGAATTCACCTATAACAGAAACCGCCTGTGCATTAGGTGCCCACACTGCAAAATAAACCCCCTTTTTTCGGTTCTGCGTATCTGGATGTGCTCCCAGCTTCCTGTAAATATCATAATTCGTGCCCTGACCAAACAGATACTGGTCAAGCTCCGTAAATTGTAATTTCTTTCCCATTTTCAGGTACCTCCCTTTATAGTTCTGCCACCGTCCATTCCCCAATTTTAAGTGGAATTTTTTATTCTATAATTATACCAATCCCCATATTTTCAGTCAAGGAAAAACCCTCTCCGGCTAATATGTGTCTATTATCCGACAGTGTCAGATAAAGTCAAAAAAGAGACCTGAATGACGCACATTTTGTCATTCAGGTCTCTCCTGTCATTTTTTAATATTCTTCGCTTCCATCGTCATAAGATTCGTCGTAGGAACCATCATCATAGCTTCCATCATCGGAAGATCCATCCGAATAATCACTTTCGTCAGAACCATCGGAATAGTCCCCTTCATCGGAAGATCCGTCACTGACATCCGATCCGTCAGAAGAATCGCTTCCATCGGAGCCATCCTCAGAGGAATCCTCTGAATCGCTGGAATTTCCTGCATATCCTGCAACACGACCAGCCTGAAGAGAGCTGTCCCAGAAGTCAGAATAGGAAGCACTCTGTAACGTAACATCCTTCGCTTCTGCAAGCTCGCTGACTGTTACAAGCTTATATCCCTGGTCGATCAGTGCCGGGATCAGCTTCTCTGTGGCACACTTCACAGATGGTTCATGAATATCATGCATCAGGATGATAGAACCGTCTCCCAGTGAGGAATCATTCATGATCTGGTTATAATCTGCATCCGCATCCATCAGCTTCCAGTCCAGAGAATCCGTAGACCACATGAAGAAAGGCTTGCCAACTGCACTCATCTGCTCATCTGTGATCGCGCCATACGGTGCACGACATACCGTTGATGCCTGCCCACAGGCTTTTACCAGTGCATCATCCGTCTTCTGGAACTCCTGCATAACAGAATCCAGATCCATATTCGGCAGTGTCTGTTCCGGATGATCCCAGGTATGGTTACCGATCTCGCAGCCAAGCTTTACCATTCGCTGTATGGTAGATTCACGGCCCTCCACATTCTGTCCCAGCATAAAGAACGTAACATGGATATTGTATTTCTCAACAGTATCAAGAAGTGTCTCTGTATACTCTCCAGGACCATCATCAAAGGTCAGAGCGATCATCGGGCGCTTCTTGGAAGGATCATAAGAGCCATCCTCATTAAAATAATAGTCCTTCACACCTTTCTCCACCCATCCGGTCTGCATGTATCCCTTTTTATCAAAGCTGTATGTTGTTCCGTCAATATCCGCAAAACCATTTACATAATATGTACCATCCGGATTCTGATACCACTTTCCTGTAGAATCCTCATGCCATCCCGGAGTCATAACAGAAAGCCTTTCGCCTGCTGCACTGCCCTTTACCGGCATCACCGTTGCATCCGTACCGGAATCCGCGCTGTCTGTATCCGAAGCAGCCGTATCCGTCGATGCCGTACCGTCCTTCGTACTGCTGCCTGTGGAAGCTCCGGCGGTATTTGCCTGGACATTTACTGTCTCCGCATCCTTATTGCTTCCGCCGCCTGCATGGTTGACGATGGGAAGAATTACCCCTCGAACAACAAAAACCAGCAGAAGAATCGCCGCAACTACACAGGTTATCCGCTTCATCATCCGCCGCCGTCTTAACTGCTGCTGTTTTCTGCGCATCCTCTCACGCAAAACTCTTTTGTCCATTTTTTACATCCCCGTTTATATACTCATATCTTTCTTTGATATTTAATGTCTGTCTTTAATCATACCGCATTTAACGCTTAAATACAATGGAAATTCCCGAAAGAATCTCTTAATTTGTTACTGTTCACTCCGTTCTCAGTAACACACTTCGCGATGCACATGTAAAAAAAATGGTACCCGAAACACATTCCGGGCACCACACTTTTTTAGCTGCTGATACTGTCAGATCACTCCTGACCCGCTGCATCCTGATCCGCCTCGCCGTCTTCCGGCACCATATCTGTAGCCTCTGCCGCTTCCAGCTCTTCATCCACGGTACCTTCCGCACTGCTTCCGTCCGAGGAAGGATCATCTCCGTTTACTCCCTGGGTATCACCGGCAGAAACCTTCTCCTCAACCGTTGCATTGTCCAGGATAAAATCTTCCACTCTGAGAAGTCCGATGGATTCATCCACGGCTGCCTGTCCGTATTTATCTACCAGCGCAGCCAGATCCTTCACACTGTATGCTTTGATCAGTTCATCCTGGATACTGAGAGATTTTTTGTCTTCAAGTGTCATATTCTCCGCATCCATGATCCCCTGTACGATCAGGTTCTGCTTTACTTTAAACTCCGCATACTGACCGCTCTGCTCCTCAAAATCATCCATGGAGATTCCCTGAGCTTTTACAAAATCCTCCAGCGTCATATCACCCTGTTTTGCATAATTCTCATACAGACTGCGAAACTCTGTCTTGGCTGTATCCAGATCCTCCTGTGGATATTCCTTCACTTCAGATGCTGAGAGCACTGTGTTCCATGCAGTTTCACGCAATGTGTTCTGTGCACTTGTCTTCGCTTCATCCTCCAGTGTAGTACGGATTTCCTTCTTGTAATCATCCACACTCTTGCAGTCTGTATTCTTGGCTACCCAGGTATCGGTAAGCTCAGGTGCACGCTTAAAGCTCTGCAGAGTGACCTTAAATACCACTTCCTGTCCGGCCAGCTCTTCCGAAGAGTATTCCTTCGGGAAAGTCAGATCGAGATCCTTAGTCTCACCTTTTTTCATTCCGATGATCCCGTCCTCAAATCCGTCGATAAACGTTCCGGAGCCTATGGTCAGCTCATAATTATTTGCAGTACCGCCGTCAAAAGCCACTCCGTCCTTGGTTCCCACATAATTAATGGTAACCACATCTCCGTTCTGAACACTGCCTTCCGTTACTTCCTCAGCCTTGTTCTGAAGCTCTTCCTTGATCCTTCCGTCAACCATATCATCGGTTACGGCTTCTACTGTGTTATCAAGAGTCAGCCCCTTATATTCTCCGATGGTCACATATTTGCTCACATCATCCACGGAAACAAGCCTTGTGTCTCCGGAGGCTGCCTCTTCGCTGTCTTTATTGGAATCCGTTTCTTCTGACTCTTTGGAATCTGCAGATCCGGAATCTTCTTTATCTGTTGTATCCTGCGCTTCTGCTGCAGGTTTTTTGTCATCTTTCTGGTCTGTTGATGTGCCACATGCAGTGATCGCCAGTGCCGCACACAGTGCAAGAACCATGAGATATGCTTTTTTCTTCATAACCTACTCCCTTCATCAAGTACTGTCGGTTCGATTATAATCTTTTTTTATACAGATTTGTAAAGTGTGTTTGCTGTCTTACATTTCCGGTACCGGTGTCGGTCTGGAAGAATCCCACACCTCCGATACATCAAACAGGTCACTGAGCATATCCGGATTGTAATACATTCTGTATCCATCCAGATTCCGTCTTCCCTGACGGAAATATTCACTTGTGATCTGCACAAAATACTGACTGGAATCTACATTGCAGAAATAGCGGTAGCCACGGCTTTTGTAATACTCATACTTCTCATTATCCGAGGTGTATCCTTCCCAGTCGCCGATATCCGCACCAAAGGCAAAAATGATCATATCGGTTTTTCCGAGGATGGGTGCCACATATTTTTCCCATTTTTTATTATCGGTCTTCAACTCCGCTGCTGTGGAGCTTGTAGCGTTTCTGTGACCCCAGGTATGGCTTGCAAATTCCCACCCGTCCTTTTTCATGGCCTTCGCCACTTTTTTGGCTGCTTTTACTTCTTTATCATAGTCAAAATCCGGATTGGCCTTGAGAAAAGCCTTCTGGTCATCCTGAAGATTCTTCTTGGTCTTATATGCCCCATCTGTACGGTAGCCCAGAACACCATTATAACCGGTCATTGCCAGGATACCCTTTCTTCCATGATAGGAAAAATCCGGATGTTCTTTGATAAAGGAATCCAGGATCGGCACCACATCGTAATCTCCGGTCACAACTGTACCGTCTGCCTTCTTATACTCGCATTTGATATCTCCGTTGTCGTCGATCACCAGCTTTGTGGCAAATCCGTCTCCGTCCATATAATGATAGTAGCTGACGTCATCCTCTGAAAGAACAAAAGGGATCTTGCCTTCCGGCAGCATGATCTTTCCCTTGCTCATGGTTCCGTCATCATTGATCACAGCCATATCATGAGGACTCACCAGTACGTAACCCTTATCATACATGATCTGGAGCATTTTTTTGAACTCGCTGACTGTGGTCATCATCTGATTATATCCGGCCTCATCGGAATCTCCGTCAAAGGCCAGTGAGGTATTCACGATCAGGGAATGAAAAAATACATGGGTGATATTCTCAAGTGGATATTCCACACAGGCATCTCTTTTTTTCATGTAGGCTGCTGCTGCTTCCTGCATCTTGTCACTGGTGGCAAATTTCCAGTTGTTTTTCAACACGGAGATCGCGCCGGTGTAATCATACTGCTGTGCCAGTTTTTTGGCTTTTTTGAGAAGTGTTTTTTCGTCTGAGGAAGTACTGTCGGAGCTGTTCTCGGCAGCTTCCCTTTTCTGTGTTTCTTTTTCTGCCTTTTTTTCTTCCTTCGGTGTCTCGGTAGCTGCCGGCTGGTCCTCCGGATCCGCTGCTACTTTGGCTTCTTCGGACTGTTCTTCTTCGGCTTCCGCAGCTTCTGCTTCCGCTTCATCAGACTGTGTATCCTCGTCATCCTGTGTCCCGGAGATCATATTGTCCACCTGAACAGTGACCGGATGGTTTCCGCCCACAAGAAGTGACGCCGCAAGCACTGTTGTCAGTACACCTGCAATTTTTTTCTTCATAATAATATATATGCCCCTTTCTAAAAGTCCCCTCGTATCTCCGGATATGACCGTTACATCGGCGGTACCGGTGTCGGTCTTGCCGGATCAAAAACATCTTTTACGTCAAAAAGATCGGATAACAGTTCCGGGTTATAATACATACGGTATCCATCCAGATTTCGTCTTCCCTGACGGAAGTACCGATCCCGGATCTGTACATAATACTGGCTGGAATCCACGTTGCAGTAATAATTATATCCCTGCCCCTTCAAATATTCGAATTTATCCCCGGAATACTCCTGGTCATTGGTAATGTCGGTTCCAAAAGCAAAAATGATAACATCCGTTCCCCCGATCAGCGGATCTACATTTTTCTTGAAACGTTCGGTATCTGCCTGAAGCTTCTCCAGTGTGACCTGTCCCACATTCTGATGTCCCCAGGTATGGCTCGCAAATTCCCAGCCTTCTGCCTTCATGGCATCGGCAACCTTTTTTGCGGCTGCCCGTTCTTTTTCCAGGCTGAAATCCGGATGTGCATCCAGCCACTGTACTTTATTTTCATCCAGATCTGCCGGACGGGTCTCATAGCTTTCGTCGGTCCGGTATCCCAGGATCCCGTTGTATCCGGTAAGTGCCAGGATTCCTTTTGCACCGCGGTATGAGAAATCCGGATGCTTTTCCACAAAACGGTCGATCAGCGGAACCATGTCGTAATCTCCCACGGATACGCTTCCGTCATCTTCCACATATTCATTGCGGATCTTTCCTTTATCATCCACGATCAGCTTCGTGGCATAGCCGTCACCGTCCATGTAATGATAATAGCATACATCATCCTGTGAGAGGACAAACGGCGTTTTCCCAGGCGGAAGAAGGATCTCTCCCTCTGTGATGTTCCCGTTGTCGTCTGCCTTTGCCATGTCCTTGATGCTTACCATCACATAGCCCTTGTCATACATGGTCTGCGTGATCTTGTTAAACTCATCAATGGTTGTCATGACCTGATTATAATCTGCTTCTTTGTAGTCTCCGTCAAACGCTTTGGATGGATCCTTGATCAGAATATGATAAAAGACATGTGTCACCTTTTCAAGGGGCCATGCCGTACAGGTTGCTTTTATGTCTTCGTATTTTTTTGCAGCTGCCTGCATCTTCTTATCCGAATCATAGGACGGAGCCTTTTTCAGAAGATCGATAGCTTTGTCATAGTTATACTGACTGGCCAGAAGCTCTGCCTCTGCGAGAGTATCTTTGGAAGTGGTCTCTGTATTTTTAGTACCTGCTTCTAAAGCTTTTTCTCCGGAAACGGTCTGTTCTTTCTGTTTGTCAGAAGAAACCATCTTCTCTTTTGAAGCCTTCTCACTTCTGCCCTTCAGCGCACCGACCCCTACTGATGCCCCGACTGCGACGATCATTGCCGCTGTTATGATGGCCAGACGTTTTCTGCGTTCCTTCAGCTGGCGCTTTCTGCGGCGTTTCAATACCTCTTTCCGCCATTCTTCGTACTCAGGAGTCCCCATTTCCGGTCGGGTTCCCCCGGGCTTTTTCTCTTTCATATAATATTTCCTCCATCTCTGGTTTATCCATTACATATGTTAGCTCAAAGATAGTTATGTCCTGTATTCTCTGCAGCATACACAGATGAACTGCATCGTAATCATTATAACTGGTAACTGCTGAAATTTCCACCGTTCCACCTGTCTTTTTCACTTTTTTAATTGCCTTTTTGACGAAACAATGCTAAAATGTTGTTTGCGTAATGTAACCGATTGCGAAACAAATATATATACAGGGGGATTCTCAAATGAGTACAGTTACCATCGTTCTTCTGGTCATCCTCGTTATTCTGATCGCAGCAGTGATCGCACTCTATTTCTTCGGAAAAAAAGCTCAGAAAAAACAGGACGAACAGCAGGCTCAGATCCAGGCTAACAAACAGACAGTTTCCATGCTGGTCATCGATAAAAAACGGATGCCGCTGAAAGATTCCGGACTTCCACAGATGGTCATCGACCAGACACCTAAGCTTATGCGCCGGTCCAAGCTTCCGATCGTAAAAGCCAAAGTCGGTCCGAAGATCAACATCCTTATTGCAGATGAAAAAGTTTTTGATCTGATCCCGGTCAAAAAAGAGATCAAAGCTGAAGTCAGCGGTCTTTACATCGTTGGCGTAAAAGGAATCCGTGGTTCTCTCGAAGCACCACAGAAGAAGAAAAAAGGCTTCCTCGCAAGATTCCGTAAATGATCAGAATCCAAAACAGCCGCCATGCTTTCAGGAATTCCTCTGATGCATGGCGGCTGTTCTTATGTAGTGTAATTATATATCTTTTATTTTCTGCAGGATCTATAAAACAAAATCCTTGCAGTCTCTTGGCTGTACCTGGATCGCCAGATAGCAGTCTGCCACATGTTCTTCATTCATATCCAGCGCATAATCTGCTTTGATCTGAAGGTTCTCTTCGCTTTCCGTCAGCTCCAGATTCGTAGCTGAGATTCCCATCTGAAGTGTTCCGTAAGGGGTAGTATAATAGGTCATGTTTTTTTTGCCCTGTTCAAATACCATGTGTACATTGACCAGTCCCTTCTTGCTGACCTCCAGACCCTTTCCGGATACTTTTATGTAATTGATGGTGGGTTCTGCTGTTTCATCCAGCAGTTCCTCATATCTGAGATAATGAGAACCATTGCGGAAATAATACTGTCCCGGAACAATGATCTCTATAGGTTCCTGATCCCCCTGTGCATCCATCATCTGAAGCCCTCTTACATGGATCAAAACTTCTTTCTGCATTCTTTTCTCCTATCATTTATGTACAGATCTGTTTAATATTTTTCGATATCGATCTTCTGTGTTTTTTCTACGTTATACGGCAGGATGGAATTGGCAAAATCCTTAAACTTCTCTGCAAGATCACTTACATAAAAGCGATACGGGAATTCCTCCTGTGCTACCTCATTGCTGGCAAGATCCAGTCTGGAGAGCAGCTTTTTAAGCTCCAGCGCCGTCTCATATGCAGGATTCACAAGGCAGACCTCCTCACCCATGATCTTGCGGATGGTAGATCTTAAAAGAGGATAGTGCGTACATCCGAGGATCAGTGTATCGATCTCCTGCTCCTGCAGCTCCTTCAGATATCTTCTCGCAACTTCCTCAGTGACCGGATCATGATACCAGCCCTCTTCTACCAGCGGAACAAACAGCGGGCACGCTTTTCCGATCACGGTGATCTCCGGATCCAGTTCTTTCAGATAAGAGGCATGGATACCGCTTCCTACCGTGCCCACCGTTCCGATAATGCCCACCCGTTTATTTCTGGTTTCCTGGGCAGCAACTTTGGCACCGGCCTCGATTACTCCAAGGATCGGGATATCCAGTTCATCCTTCACCGCATCCAGAGCAAATGCACTGGCTGTATTACAGGCCACCACAATGGCCTTCACCTTCTGTTCCTGCAGAAAATGAATGATCTGGCGGGAATAACGGATCACCGTTTCTCTGGATTTGCTTCCATAGGGAACTCTGGCTGTGTCTCCGAAATATACGATTTTTTCCGATGGGAGATTGCGCATGATCTCCCGGGCTACTGTCAGTCCTCCGATACCGGAATCAAACACACCCACCGGTGCGTTTCTGTCTATATTCATTGATCTTATCTCCTGAAATAATTAATCGAACGTGATTGGTCCGTTGAAATATTGTATCACCAATCCAGGGCTTGCGCAAGCCAGAAGGATATCTTCACCGGCTTATTTTCCCCGTTATCCTCTGCTTTTTCAAAACAGAATTCCGGGTAGATCGTTCCCCACCAGGCATAAAACTGTGGCTGCCGATCACCGGCAGTTCTTCTCTCCCAGGTACTCCCTGCAAGGATCACTGCCGTGAGCAAAAGGAACCCTCCTGCTTTTTTTAATACATGCTTCTTCGTTTTTATATGCTCCATGAGCAAGCCCTCCTGTCAAAAATCTTCTGATGATCTTATCCAGAGATATACTGTACGATTTATCGTACTGATCATCATCTATATTATTAACAGTCCGGCTCCCATCTATTCATTACTGCCGTAATCCACTTCCAGAAGCTCACCTTCCACCCATATCTCCGGAAGCCAGGGCAGCGTTCCATCCTGACAGAACTGATGATATACCTCCCGCAGAGTCACACCCTTCTTCTGCTGCCCGGATGTGCGGTTCTCCTGGATTCCCTGAAGGTATTCCCCTATGGAGCTTTCCCGAGCTCCCTTCCAGTGAAAAACATCTCCCAGCATATCCGTCCGGAACACGTAGACATCCTCTCCGATATGCTCTTCCTGTTTCAGATATCCGATCAGTGCTTCCCGGGATCCCTCTTCCAGGATCTGTTCATCCAGGATCAGCACTTCAAGATGACCCAGATCCAGAAATTTTTCCTGAGACCGGTTGTAAACTGCCTCGATCTCCTGAAAGTCCCGGCCGGAAAGAGTCAGCACAGAAATCGGATCTTCGTCCGGTTTTTCCTGTCCGGTAGCTGTACTCATATCCGGCATTGCATATTTCAGCACAAAGCCATTCTCTGAAACACCGGCCCCCAGTGCCAGCGGATAAGCTCTTTTTTCCGGTTCTACTGCCGCACAGCCTGATCCCGTCAAAGTGATGACCAGGACAAGTCCTGCCACAGTTACTTTTTTCTTCCGTCTTCCCCGGTTTTCCGTACTGAGAAAAAGCTGTATCACAAGCAGAAACGGTACAAAGATGTACCCCAGATACCAGCCATAATACTCCCGGATCCCCATCCCGTTTCTCTCATACAGGGAAAGCAGCCAGCCTGCTGCCGGGATCCAGTACCGACCGGTCCCGAATCCGGTTTTTTCCGCGATCTGATTTCCGTAATGAAACAAACTTCCCAGAGAAAACAAAAGTCCGAATACCAGAAACCCCATCCATATCACATCAAATCTCGCCAGTACGTTTCCCGGAAGATCTGCACCCTCCAAAAGAGGCAGTACCGGACAGATCTCGTTTTTAAGGCGTGCACCTCCAAAGACTGCCGGAAGAAGGAGCTGCATTCCAAAAATGATCCCGCAAACTGTAAGAAAAGCCAGGATCACAGGTTTTCTGGCACTTCCTTGTTTTTTTGCATACTCCAGCCCGAAAGGAAGAAGTCCTGCTCCTGAAAAAGCACACAAAAGTGTATACAGATCACGGAGCCATCGCTCTCCTGTAAATCCTGTTTCCGGATCTTTCATCACTTCCATAAAGTACTCTGTTTTTCCCTGCCCTGCACATAAAAGCATCAGAAGAAGAATCCCTGCCAGAAAAATCCTTCCGGACACCTCAGCGATCCGCCCTCTTCTCTGCATTCCGCGATGCGTTCCCAGACTACAGGCTGCAACTGCAAGAAGAGACAGCCATTTTCCGGAAATCCCGCTGATCAGACTTTCCGGGATCACCTCCCCCAGAAGGCCCGAAAGAAATGCCGAACTTGCGATCACATATACCAAAAAGAACAGGCCAATAAATCGTACAGTAAAACTTCCTGTCCTTTTGGAAAGCTCTCCATATGCAGGTGTCAGACGTATCAGCCAGATCACATAAAAAGAGAGCACTACGGCCGCAGCAGCTGTCCCTGCCATGGCACTGATGCCCAACATCGCTCCATTCTTAAACAGGCACAGCAGAAACGGCGCCGGAAACACCAGTATGATCTGCCGAAAAAGCTGTCTGTGGGAAATCCTGTTATTCTCCGCAAATCTCATAACCTTTATCCTTTCCGGCTCCATGGCCTTGTCCGAAGCCTGCGTTTCTGGGCATTTCTGGCATACAGCGGCCGGAATTTCCGCTTCCGGAAGGGCTGTCGCAAAATCCTTCCACCGGTTTCCGTCTCACTGTTCTTCTCTACAAAAGGTACCAGATATGGGACACCGAAGCTTAAAAGTCCTGCCAGATGCGCCATGGTGAGATACAGTCCCAACACGATTCCGAATATACCTAGAAATCCTCCCAGAAACAGAAAAGCGTACTTCAGAAGCCGGAATGCAGAAGCAAATTCCTCATTAGGTATAGCCAGTGATCCCAGTGCTGTCAGTGCCACGATGATCACTACCACCGGGCTGACAAGATTGGCCTCCACCGCAGCCTGTCCGATGATCAGTCCTCCTACGATCCCAATGGCATTTCCAAGAGCTCCCGGGATCCGCACACCAGCCTCCCGTATCAACTCAAAAGACAGTTCCAGGAACACCAGCTCCACTACACTGGAAAATGGAACGCCATCTCTTGCCTGTGCAAAGGAAAGGATCAGATTCGCCGGAAGGATCTGTGTATGAAACCGGATCACAGCCAGATAAAGTCCGGGGAGCAGCGTTGCCACAGCCATGGCCAGATACCGGAGCACCCGCAGGAAAGATGCCATCTCAAAACGGTTGTACCAGTCTTCACTGCTTTCCATAAAACTGTTGAATGCTCCGGGAACCACCAGTGCCACCGGCGAATTGTCGCAGAGCAGAACTGCTTTTCCATTCAGCAGCTCCTGGGCAGCCCGGTCCGGCCGCTCCGTTGTCTGAAACTGAGGAAAGGGAGAATACCATGCTTCTTCTGTCAGCTGTTCCAGCATCCCGCTGTCCAGGATCCCGTCCACTGCAAAAGATTCCAGGCGCTCTTTCACAGCAGTCAGAAGCTCCTCATGGACCAGATCCTCCACATAAAGAAGCTGTACCACCGTATTGGAGCGTACACCGATGCTGCTCTGTTCCACCTTCAGCCTGGTATCCCGAATCCGCTTTCTCACAAGGGCCGCATTGGTTTTTACACTGTCACAGAACCCCTCCTTGGAGCCTCTGAGGACCTTTTCCGTTTTCACCTCTGATACAGCCAGCCCCGGATATCCTTTACTGGAAATTTTCATTGCTTTGTCGTATCCATCCAGAAAGAAAACTGCATTTCCCGAAAGAATGGCACCAAATACCTCCTCCATGGAAGACAGCTCCTTCACATCTGCAATTCCAAGACTGTTTCGGCGGATAAATTCCCGGATCTTTTCCTCCGGGATCTCCCAGAAATGATTGATCATTTTTCCGATAGCAGAATCATCCAGCATCATGTTTGAAACCGCAACCTCAATATAGACCATCAGACAGTCCGCCTTATGTCCCTCACCAAGGCGCATGGGCCTGATCAGGATATCATCGCAGTTTTCACACCGTTTCCGGATATACGATTCATTTTCATGAAGAGATATCGATATCTTCTTTGTTTCCATAAAGCCACCATCCTTTATGCAGTCAGACGGATAAAAGCATCCGCATTCGGTTAAAAAAAGAGATGCCACAATGACATCTCTCTTAATATTCCCGCATATCCGGTTCTTATTCTTTTTTCTCGGCCTCTTTGGCCTCATTCTCCGCGCGGATAGTACGGATGATCGCTTTTCGTTGATTCTCCAGATGATGGAAAGAAATATCCTGCGCCTTTTGCACATCTCCTTCACGGATGGCTTTTACCAGCTCTTCATGCTCACTGACCAGAAGATTTCTTGTCTGCTCCTCCTTCAGATACTCTACACGATAGCGATACATCTGCTCACGGAGATTATTCAGGACCTGATTCAGACGCTTATTATCAGAAGCCTGATATATGATCTCGTGGAAAGCCACATCGGTTTCCGCCAGACGGACCAGATTTCCCTCTGCTTTTGTTTTTTCAAATTCCTTGGCTGCCACCCAGAGCCTTCCCAGCTCATCCTCTGTGATCAGCTTGCACGCTTTTTCTATGGCAACATTTTCGAGGGCGATACGCACCTCCAGAACATCGTTCAGATCCTTTTCTGTAATGCTGGCTACCTGTGCACCTCTGCGTGGGATCATCACTACAAGACCTTCCTGCTCCAGCTTGCGCATAGCCTCACGCACCGGTGTTCTGCTCACGCCAAGACGCTCTGCAAGGGCAATCTCCAGAAGTCTTTCGCCCGGCTTCAGCTCTCCCTTCAGGATTGCCTGCCGCAAGGTGTTAAAAACAACATCCCGAAGCGGCAGATATTCATTCATATCCACAGAAAAATCACTTGTCATTTGTAACTCCTCCATCTCTATTGTAAATATCCGTGGCAAATACAGTCTTTGCAAGCCCGCTCTTTCTGAGGCTTCTGGCTGCCGCGGCCATCTTATCCCTGTTATCAAAGATTCCAAACACAGTAGGACCGCTTCCGCTCATCACGGCTTTCAGCGCACCTTTTTCTTCCATAAGGTTCTTGATATTGCCGATCACAGGATACTGTCGGATGATCCCCGATTCAAATACATTCTCCATTCTGGATGCCATGGCATACAGATCATTATTTCTGATAGCTCCGATGAGTCCATCGATGTCCGGATGTTTTCCGATCCCTTCCAGATTCAGATTCTCATAGGCTGTTTTTGTGGAAACATTGATTCCCGGTTTTCCTATCAGAACATAACATTTCGGAACTTCCGGAAGTCTGGTCAGCTTCTCTCCGATTCCCTCCGCAAGAGCTGTTCCCCGCATGATACAATACGGAACATCTGCTCCGACCTTTACTGCACGTTCCATCAGCTGTTCTTCGGTAAGCCCTAAATGGAACATCCGGTTCACACCCACAAATGCGGCCGCTGCATCGGAGCTGCCTCCTGCCATGCCTGCTGCCACCGGGATAAATTTACGAAGCTTGATGGAAAGTCCCTCTTCAACATCGAACTCCTCCATCAGCATCTGTGCTGCCTTATATACAAGATTTCTCTGGTCTGTAGGAATAAACGGAAGATTGGTCGTCAGTACGATCCCCGGCCGTCTGGTCTTTCTGATATCCAGGATATCATACATACGGATGGTCTGCATGATCATGCGTACCTCATGATAACCGTCCTCTCTCTTTCCCAGAACATCAAGTCCGAGATTGATCTTTGCCATTGCTTTTAAACGCATAAGCCCCTCCATTTGTACTTTGTATACAGTATTTATACATGTATTTTATATGATTTTTACATTCTTTTCAACAGCAAAATATTCCACTTTTTATTTGATCTGACCTTCCACTTTTTTCACAACAAGAAGCGGAGTTCCCGGAGAGGGTTCCTGATTTTCCTTAAGAGCATTGATCGTCCGGATCTCCTGGATAGATGTGTGATATTTCCTTGCGATATCCCACAATTCATCTCCCGGTTTTACCATATAAACCAGGATTCCCGGCATAGCCTGGAGTTTTTTCATATCCAGTGGTTTTTCCTCTACTTTCTCAATGATAAATACCGGTTCTCTGGCAACTGCCAGAAGCTCCAGTCCTACAGTTGCCCGGATCTCGATCTCATTTCCATCTGCCATGGCTGCGGAAAGCTGCTCCAGCTTTGCTTTTAACTGATAACAGCTGTCCTGTCGGATTCCTCTTGCTTCCACCATATGGGAAAACGGTATCATTGCCTCCATGGAATAAAACGGCATATCATCATTTCCAATAATGTACAGGATCTTCAGCATGACCACGCCATCTGCCTGCACACCGTTCTCTACGATCCTGGTCTTATCGATCTTCACTTTTCCCTGACTGTGACACAGCTGGAGGACTTTTCCCTGAGTCTCCTTTACCTGGATCCTGTCACTGATCCTGCATCTGGAAAAATTACGTACCAGAAGCCGTTCCAGTACCTCATTTTTTCCTTCCGGAACACATTCACGGATCGGTGTATACACATCGGTAATGAGATCATATTCCTCTTCCCTGAAAAATTTCATATCCAGCTCCAGCACAACATCCGAAACAAGGATCCGTTCTTCCCCATCGACATCCGGTTTGGCCTCCAGACTCTGATGCATCACCGAAGCTTCGATCAGCGGGATCAGTTCCTCCGTGCAGTCCGGACATTCCACTTCTCCGGAAAAAGGCAGCGAATATTCCAGCCACTGCACCGGAGCTTCTGTATCTTCTGCTCCGTACAGCACAAAAACAGACAGCTCTCCCCTTGCCTTTACCACATTTTCCTCCGGCTTCAGATCCAGCCCCCGTACATCCATAGTATACCAGATCAGGCTGGCGATATCCGGACGATTGGAGGCAATGGTATACTCATCCTTGATCCGGAGTGTATCTTTTTTATGTACGGTAAGTCCCAGAAAACGGACTGTTTTTTTTCTGACGGATACCTCTTCTGCATCCAGCGCCACCGGCAGGCGGATCTGTTCTGTTTCATCCACAGTCGCACAAAAAGTTACCAAAGCTTTGATATTGAGCTTTCTGGAATGGATCAGGCGGATCGTAAGATCTTCAATTTCCCACTTCAGACACATTTTATCCCCGTTTATGATATTCTTCAGGTTCAAGGTTTCCTCAAATGGAAGTTTTGCAGTAAGACTGCTGACGATCCCTCTTTCTTCCCCCACATAAAGGATATCTACCTGCAGATTTCCCGTAAGAATACCTTTCCCGTCAGTAAGACGAACATCATCCATAATGATCCTGCCCTTATTCTGGATCAGTCTTCCTGCATCCGGTTTTGCATCCGGTACATTAAAATCCTCATCAAAAGTGATCTGACTTTTTGCCCTGCTTTTTTCCTTTAATATCTGCATGCTTTCTTTTTTTAATTCCACAGTCTATTCCCCTTTCTCCGACTCTTTTTTCACCGGACTGCTGCTTTCCCGGAACGTTACCGGCTTTTCCTGTTTCCGGGTTTTTATCACAATGCAGGGATAGGACGGAACTCCTGCCTCCTTAAGATCCTCCGGTCCAAGAAGTTTTGTAACAAAAAATATCCCATTCGAGGATTCTCCAAGCTCCTCTACCTGGATGCTGTATCCGCCACTCATCTGCCGCCCGTACCCTTTGGCCAGGTAAAGATCCTCTCCGGTTTCATAACTCAGCTGAAATTCCTTTTCCTTTTTTTCTTCCATAAGCCTGGAAAGCTCCTCCGGGATATCCCGGCGTTCCACAACGGTGTAATCTACCGGTTTTCGTTCTTCTTCCTCCACCCGGACAAATCGACACCCGGAAAGCAGCAGTGCCAGCACGGCAGCTGTCAGCACGATCCGCAGAAATACTGCTTTTTTCATAATATAAGCCACCTGCATGATTCGTTACTGTTCACTCCGTTCTCAGTAACACGCTTTGCGGAAGATCACCAGTAAACAGTAACCATTATTCAGTATTTATTCTATGTGAGCAGGGAAAGATTTATTGCAACTATCGGATTTTCTTCGTATAATATAAAAATACCATCTTACTGCGGAACTCTCCGCAAGTATCTATAACAGAAAGGACAAAAGACATGATTCGATTCATACTTGTCTGTATCGTGGTGATCGCCTATCTGGTGCTGACCATTCCGGTTCTCCTTGTAGAATGGATCATCGGGAAATTTTCTCCCATGACTAAGGATATCAGCTCTCTGCGCATGGTACAGGCCATATTCAAATTCATCCTGTGGATCACAGGCGCCAAAGTCACCGTCATCGGCGAAGAAAACGTTCCAAAGGATCAGGCTGTTCTCTATGTAGCAAACCACCGGAGCTATTTCGACATCCTGCTCACCTACAGCCGCTGTCCGATCCGCACCGGCTATGTTGCCAAGAAGGAAATGGAGCATTATCCGCTGCTCTCCAACTGGATGCGCAATCTCTACTGTCTCTTTCTCGACAGAGAGGATATCAAGCAGGGTCTGAAAACGATCCTTCAGGCCGCAGACTATGTGAAATCCGGCATTTCCGTATGTATCTTCCCGGAAGGAACCAGAAATAAGAATGCTGATGAAACAGAAATGCTACCTTTCCATGATGGCAGCTTCAAGATCGCAGCCAGAGCCAAAAGCCCGATCATTCCTATTGCGATCAGCAACTCTGCCAATATCTGGGAGGCCAATTTCCCGAAGATGACACCTACACACGTAGTGATCGAATATGGCAAGCCTATCATTCCTTCAGAGCTTGACCGGGATACTCAGCGCCGCTTAGGTTCCTATACACAGGATATCATCAAAGAAATGCTGATCAAAAACAAAGAACTGGTGTGAACATCAAAAAAACCATATCTATGTCTGTTTTTCGACATAAGATATGGTTTTTTTATTACTGTGTACCTGCTCCCAGGATTTTTTCCGCATTTTCGATACGTTCTTTCGTTGGCGGATTGATTCCCTTCAGCGGATAATCAATATGCAGATTTTCCCATTTAAAGGTTCCGAGTGTGTGATATGGAAGAACCTCCACTCTCTCAACTGTCTTCAGTGTTGCAATAAAGTCAGCCAGCCGGTGGAGATAGTCATCCCGGTCATTGCGTTCTGGAACCAGTACGTGACGGATCCACATGGATACGCCCATATCGGAAAGCTTCCGGGCCATGGCAAGGATATTTTTATTGGTACATCCTGTGAGGATCTTATGCTGTTCCTCATCAATGTGCTTGATATCCAGCATGACAAGATCTGTGTACTTCATCAGCTCTTCCCATTTTTCATACCACGGACCCTCTTCTGTGTAAGGGTTGCCGCTGGTATCAAGTGTTGTGTGGATTCCAAGTTTTTTTGCTTTTCTGAACAGCTCAGTGAGGAAATCGATCTGTAACAGTGGCTCGCCTCCACTCACAGTAATACCGCCCTTACTTCCCCAGTAAGAGCGGTATCGACAGGCTTTTTCAAGCAGCTCATCTGCTGTGTACTCCGTCCCTGTTTTCATTTGCCAGGTGTCCGGATTGTGGCAGAACTGACAGCGCATGGCGCAGCCGCTCAAAAAGATCACATACCGGACTCCTGGTCCGTCAACAGAGCCGAAGCTCTCCAGTGAGTGGACGTAGCCAGTGATTTTTTTCTGGTCGTCCATATTTTTTATTACATCCTTTCGTGGCAGGTTCTTGCGATAACGTCAAGCTGCTGCTCTCTTGTAAGGTCGATGAACTTAACAGCGTATCCGGAAACACGGATCGTGAAGTTTGCATACTCCTCTTTTTCCGGATGCTCCATAGCATCGATAAGTTTCTCTTTACCGAATACGTTTACATTGAGGTGATGTGCACCACGGTCAAAGTATCCGTCAAGTACATTTACAAGATTCTCTGTACGCTCTTCCTCAGAATGGCCAAGTGCATCCGGGTTGATCGTCTGAGTATTGGAGATTCCGTCAAGGGCATCCTCATAGTCAAGCTTTGCAACAGAGTTCAGGGAAGCAAGAAGTCCGTTCTGCTCTGCGCCGTAAGACGGGTTTGCTCCCGGTGCCAGAGGCTCGCCGGCTTTTCTTCCGTCCGGAAGAGATCCTGTAGCTTTACCATAAACAACGTTGGATGTGATGGTAAGGATGGATGTGGTTGGCTTGGAATCACGATAGGTATGGATGTGTTTCAGCTTCTCAAGGAATGTGGAAAGCAGAGTTGTTGCGATCTCGTCTGCTCTGTCATCATCGTTACCATAACGTGGGAAGTCACCCTCAACCTGGAAGTCTGTTGTGATTCCGTCCTCGTCACGGATTGCTTTTACTTTTGCATATTTGATAGCGGAAAGGGAATCTACTACGTGTGAGAATCCGGCGATACCTGTTGCGAAGGAACGGTCAACCTTTGTATCGATAAGTGCCATCTCAGCTGCCTCATAGTAGTATTTATCATGCATGTAGTGGATCATGTTCAGTGTTCCAACATACAGATGTGCAAGCCAGTCCATCATCTGATCATATTTTGCGATTACTTCGTCATAATCAAGGTACTCGGAAGTGATCGGCTGATACTGCGGTCCTACCTGCTGTTTTGTCTTCTCATCAACACCACCGTTGATCGCGTAAAGAAGGCATTTTGCAAGGTTTGCACGAGCACCGAAGAACTGCATCTCTTTACCTGTCTCTGTAGCAGATACACAGCAGCAGATGCTATAGTCATCGCCCCATACCGGACGCATAACATCATCGTTCTCATACTGGATGGAACTTGTTGTAACAGAGATGTCTGCTGCATATTTCTTGAAGTTCTCAGGCAGTCTTGAAGAGTAGAGAACTGTAAGGTTCGGCTCCGGAGCCGGTCCCATATCCTCAAGTGTATGAAGGAAACGATAGTCGTTCTTTGTTACCATGGAACGTCCGTCCTGTCCCATACCTGCTACTTCCAGAGTTGCCCATACCGGGTCACCGGAGAAGAGCTGGTTGTAAGACGGGATACGAGCGAATTTAACCATACGGAATTTCATTACGATATGGTCAACAAGCTCCTGTGCCTCTTTCTCTGTAAGAGTTCCGTTCTCAAGGTCTCTCTCAATATAGATATCAAGGAATGTGGAGATACGTCCAACACTCATTGCAGCTCCGTTCTGAGTTTTGATCGCTGCAAGATATCCAAAGTACAGCCACTGGAATGCTTCCTTTGCATTCTTAGCCGGCTGGGAAATATCAAAGCCATAGATCTGAGCCATTTCTTTCATCTTCTTCAGAGCACGGATCTGATCTGCGATCTCCTCACGAAGCTGGAAGTCATAACGTCTCATACCCTGACGGTCGCATGCTGCGAAGTCTTTCTCTTTACCTGCGATCAGATAATCAATTCCGTAAAGAGCAACTCGTCTGTAATCACCTACGATACGTCCACGTCCGTAAGTATCCGGAAGTCCTGTAAGGATCTTGTTGTGACGTGCTCTCTTCATCTCCGGTGTGTAGATATCGAATACACCCTGGTTGTGTGTTTTGAACTCATAGTTGTTGAAAACATCTTTGATCTTGTCGCTTACATGGTATCCGTAAGTCTCACATGCCTGCTCTGCCATTTTAATTCCGCCGTATGGCATGAAAGCACGTTTCAGAGGTTTGTCTGTCTGAAGACCTACAACCTGCTCCAGGTCTTTGAGTTCCTCATCGATATATCCAGGACCGTATGCTGTAATTCCTGTTACTACCTCTGTCTCCATATCAAGAACGCCGCCTTTAGCACGCTCTTCTTTCTGAAGCTCCTGAAGCTTGCCCCAGAGTTTATCTGTTGCCTCTGTTGGTGCTTCCAGGAAGGAAGCATCTCCATCATATGGTGTATAGTTCATACTGATGAAATTACGAACATCGATCTTCTCTTTCCAACGATCACCCTTAAAACCATTCCACTGTTCAAAATCAACTTTTGCCAATTTGTTACACATCCTTTCCTGTTGTCTCAATATTTCGTTCACTGTCCGCGCAGTTAGCAATATATAACATTTCTCATGACGACCATAAGATAACAGATTCCGAATTTAAAGTCAACAGCTTGGAAGTATGTTCTTTATAATATACATGTAATTGTATTATTGATAAAAATAATGAGAAAATTGTACCAGATATTGTACAATGTCGGGCGTCTGACGGACGCTCCTGGCGGAGGGCGTTTCCTTTCCAGGGGGGACACTTTGGCAGTGGGGCTCTTTCCCTTTCTGGGGGACACTTTGGCAGTGGGGTTTCCCTTTCTGGGGGACACTTTGGCAGTGGGCAAGTTTGCGAGGGGGAAAGGCGCTCGGAGTTACGAAGCCCGCTTTTCCCCCTCGCGCTCCCCCTTTCCGGGCACGTCGCTGTTCTGCGCTGTGGTATGGGGTAGTGTATTGGCAAATGCCTGTATGCTGCTGTATTGGTGGCGTCAGGCTGAGCCAATTTTTTTCCGCCGGACGGAAGGCGGTCTGCGCAGCAGACCTGTTCCTGGTGGTTGTTGTATTGCTGGCGCTAATCTGCTCCTGCCTGCTGTATTGCTGGTGCTGACCTGCTCCTGCTTGCTGTATTGCTGGCGCTAACCTGCTCCTGCCTGTCGCTGTATTGCTGGTGCTCACTTGCTCCCGTCTGTTGTCGCATCACTGGCATAGACCTACTCCTGCCTGTCGCTGTATTGACGGCGCTCACTTGCTCCCGTCTGTTGTCACATCACTGGCATAGACCTACTTACGCCTGTTGCTGTATTGCCGGCGCTCACTTGCTCCCGTCTGTTGTCACATCACTAGCATAAACCCGCTCCCATTAACAACAGGGAACAGGCCCGCTGCGCGGGCCGCTTTCCCGTCCGACGAAATAAAAATCGGCTCAGCCTGACACTGCCAATACAGCAACATACAGGACTAAGCCGATAAATTAACACACTCCAAGGCGTAGCACAGCTGCGTGCCCGGAGGGGTGGGGTGTGGGGAGGGGAAACGGGCTTCGCAACTCCGAGTGCCTCCCCTCCCCACGAATTTCCCCGCTTTTTCAAAGCAAAACTTTTCCAAGAAAAACCCTACAATACTTTGGAAAGAAACTCCTTCGTCCTTTCCTCTCGAGGATCCCCAAACAGTTCTTTCGGATTTCTATCCTCAAGAATCACCCCATCATCCATAAAGAGCACTCTGTCGCTGACCTCCCTTGCAAATCCCATCTCATGGGTAACCACCAGCATGGTCATGCCTTCTTTTGCAAGCTCCTTCATAACCTCAAGAACCTCTCCGACCATCTCCGGATCAAGAGCTGATGTCGGCTCGTCGAACAGAAGCACCTGGGGATTCATTGCAAGGGCTCTGGCAATGGCAACCCTCTGCTTCTGTCCGCCTGAAAGCTTTCCTGGATAGACATCAGCTTTTTCTTCAAGGCCGACTCTTTTCAAAAGAGCCCTCGCCTTCTGATCAGCTTCCGCTACATTCCATTTGCCAAGGCGCACCGGCGCAAGGGTGATATTTTTCAATACTGTCATATTTGGAAACAGATTAAAATGCTGAAAAACCATTCCCACATTTTCTCTGAATTTATCTACATCCAGCTTCGGATCCAGAAGCTGCTGTCCGTTTACGGTGATCTCGCCTTCCTCCGGTTTTTCCAGAAGGTTCAGGCAGCGCAGAAATGTAGATTTTCCGGAGCCGGACGGACCGATGATGCAGATACACTCACCCTTGTTTACGTGAGTTGTGATTCCCTTTAATACGTGTACGTCCCCGAAGGACTTTTTCAGATTTTTAACATCAATCACTTTCTCTCAGTCTCCTTTCAAATCTCTTCAGCAGAAGGCTCAGGCACTTCACGATCAGATAGTACATGATACCTGCAACGATCAGCGGTATGAACATCTGATAAGTACGGGAAGAAACATAGCTTGCCGCTTTTGTCAGATCCATGATACCTACATAACCTAAAATAGATGTTTCTTTGATCAGCTGGATAAACTCATTACCCATTGCCGGAAGGATGGTTTTTACAGCCTGCGGAATGATAATGAAACGCATGGTATCTTTATACCCAAGACCCAGAGAACGACCAGCCTCGCTCTGCCCCTTGTCTACAGATAAAATACCTCCGCGGATAACCTCGGAAACATATGCACCGCTGTTGATACCGAAGCTGACCACTGCTGCCACATATCCCAGCCTGCTGTGGAACACTGCAAAATAGATGATCATCAGCTGAAGGACTGACGGTGTTCCACGGATCACATCAACATAAATATCCGCGATCGTGGAAAGAATGGTTCTTCTGCCTTTTTTCGCAGCTCCAAGCCGTACCAAAGCCACTACAAGACCGATCAGGATACCTACGATCACTGACAAAAGGGAAACGATCAGCGTAATTCCAAGACCGTTAATATAAAACTTCCAACGATTATCCTGAAGGAAAATAAAGCTTAAAAGTCCCAGAAAACCATCGGTTGCTGCTACATCTGTCACATCCTCGCTGTTTTCAAGTGTGTCCACAAAATACTTCTGATAAAGATCATCATATTCCCCGGATTTTTTTACTTTTGCAAGCCCGTCATTGATGATCTGGACAAGCTCTGTGTTTCCTTTTTCAATACAGAAAACCGTATCCTCTGCTGTACTTGGCACGGACTCATACTGCAGGTCTGAGTTCTGTTTGCAGTAGATCTCCGCCATGATATTGTCGATCAGAACTGCATCTGCTCCACCGTTTTTCAGCTCCATGACTGCACTGGAAGCGTTTTTAAATCTTTTTACTTTGGCATCCTTAACTTCACCGTAATCGGTAGTCTCGCCGGATGCGATCATATCACTCTGTGCACCCTCCAGAACTGCAACGGTTTTTCCGGACATCTCCTCAAAATCCTTGATCGGATTATCCTTGCGGCTGATGATGCACTGTGTACCGGTGTAATAAACATCGGAAAAATCAACGCTTTTTTTACGGTCCTCCGTAGGTCCGATCCCGGCTGCGATCACCTGTACATCACCAGCCTCCATGGAACCCATCAGGGAATCAAAGGGCATATCCTTCCATACCAGCTTTACGTTTTCTTCCTTGGCGATCGCCTCCAGAAGATCGTAATCAAAACCTGTAATATTTCCATTATCATCCAGGTATTCAAATGGTGAATACTCTGCGTTCGTTCCTATGATGATGGTCTGCTGTTCTGCCGCTTTTACTGCCACTGCACTGCTGAAATATACCGGCAGAGCCATGATCATACACAGTACAAAACAGATAAGCGCTCTGCTTTTTCCATTGCGTCCCATTATTTTCCCCTCCTGCTATTCATATTTTTTTCCGTAGCCAAAAGCACCTTCCATGCCACAGATGCCCGCTGCAAAAGCAACTGCCTCTTCAAGACTTTCACAGATCGCGGTTTCCTCCGCCATACCGTTTTTCATTCTTCCGATATACCCGGTAAGGAAAGATGCGATCAGTGAATCCCCGGCGCCAAGAGTATCTTTTACTTCCGTAAGCGGCGCTGCCGGCTGTCGGTAAAAATTCCTTCCGTCATAAAGAATGCAGCCCCTGGCTCCTCTGGAGGCCATGGCAAGCTTCGGCCCCATGGAGATGATCTTTTTCAGATGCTCTTCTGCCTCCTGGTCGGTTCCGTCAAAGGAGCAAAATGCGTAAGTAACCTCCGGTGCTGTTTTTTCATAATATTCCTCTGTGGAATCATCAGAAAAGTCAAAAGAAACCGGAATTCCCGCCTCTTTGATCTTATGCAGCTCTTCCTCCGTAAAAGAGTAATTTCCGCTATGTACCACATCAAAGCCTTTCATATATTCCAGATCAAAACGATCAAGGATATACGGTGTTTTTCCACGGATACCACCATCATTAAAATCCAGGAACTCACGGTCTCCGTCTTTTAATGTGATCCTGGAATAACCGTTCTCGCCGTGCAGCTGTCTGCACTTTACGGTTTCCACGCCGATTTTTTCCAGTGTATCCATGATCAGTTCTGCTCTGTCGTCATCTCCGAAATATCCCATATACGCTGTTTTTTCACATCCGGCCATCTTTCCGTAAACACTGACGTTTACGCAGTTTCCGCCTGGATACATGGTTTTCAGATGATCATAGATATCCACTACATTGTCTCCGAAGCCAAGAAGCCTTGTACTGTATTTACTCATATTTTCCCTTTCTCTGTGCACAGGCACAGCAGCACCTTTAGTACTCTACAACGCCCATATATCTTCTCATATCCAGCGGATGACGGCGTTTATCCTGGAGAGCGGTACGGTAAACGGTCGTCATGGTGTAGAACAGCATCGGGGTAAAATATTCCACACAGCTGTCATCAATTGCTTCCATACCAAGCTTATCCGCATCGATCACTTCGTATTTCTTTCCGTATTTTTCAAGGAAAGTCAGCACACGCGCATCCATCATACGGTTTCTGCCCCGGCTCATCATAAGGATATAAAGATGATCCTCATCCGTTACCTCAAACGGTCCGTGGAAATATTCCGCACTGTTCAGATAACCGCAGTCCATCCACTGCATTTCCTGAAGTGAGCAGATCGCAAAGCCATATGCCTGAGAATAGGAAGCTCCCGATGCCATGATATAAAGGTTCGGTTCCTCTGAATATTTTTCTGCAAAAAGCCATGCTGCATTCTGCTGATCCTTCACTGCAGCTGCAATAACATCATCGATCTTTTCAAAGCCTTCCACGATCTTATCGTAAAGCTTATATCCCGGCTCCTGTACCTTCATCAGCTCATTAAGAATACGAAGTACGATTCCCTGAGGCTTCTCTGCTTCCTTTACCCCCGGTGCCCAGTCGTATACAACGGAGATCCATTTATCTGTATCACATGGGGAACCTGGCGCATGTGTCATTGTAACAACAGCCGCACCTGCATCCATTCCTGTTTTTGCTGCCTCCAGACACTCCTTTGTCTTGCCACTGTGGGAGCAGATGATCAGAAGACTGTCTTTTCCCAGCTTCTTCGGCGGTGTCAGTGCAAACTCTCTTGCAGGGATCCACTGTGCATCCATCACTGCGGATTCCGCACGGACAAAATAATATCCCGGATACAGATCCACAAGAGATCCTCCGCATGCAAGAAAATACACATTTTTGATTGTTCCATGCTCTTTGTTGATCTTATTTACGATTTTTACTGCGTCCATTTTCATCCTCCGGTTTTCGTGGAAATTCGTCTGGTAATCCTCTGAATCCATTGAAAATACAGGTTTTTTTCGGATTTTCAGATGAATTTCTCCTTCTTGTACTTTTGCATTTTACCTTTTTGAAGAATATAACATATTATAACGTTATAGTAAAGAGTATATTCATGATTTATGATTAATTATTCATCCAATGTCCCTTCTGACGCACTGCAGAGGTTTGTCCCTTACTGGACAAATACATCCGCACTATAGTAAAATATCTTTTATGAACAACCTCAGAAAGGATATTTTCATGTTAAATAAAAATTCGATCCAGCCGCTTTACAAGCAGCTTATGGATATCATCACCCAGCAGATCAAAAACGGTACTTATAAGCCCGGAGAAAAAATCCCTCCTGAGCCGGAGCTTGCCGATCTTTACCATGTCAGCCGGATCACTGTCCGACGTACCGTGGAGGAGCTTTGTACACAAGGCTATCTTATCAAGCATCAGGGAAAAGGAACCTTTGTAAAATCCCCCATGATCTTCCGGAAATTTGAATCCCAGAAAAATATGAGCTTTTCCGAATCCTGCCGTCAGAATGACCGGATTCCGGAATCTCACGTACTGTCCTTCTGCAAAAAACCTGCAAACAGCGTAACCTCTGATTTTCTGCAGCTTACTTCGGATGAGGAAGTTTTTTTCCTGGAACGTCTTCTTCTGGCTGACAGTATTCCGGTTATTGATGTTCACACCTGGCTCCCCACACGGCTTTTCCCGGATTTTGATCCGAACGCTGTAGAAAACGGTTCTTTTTTTGAATATATCAAAAACACCTACCGCTGTACGATCGCAGAATCCAGCCGCAGCACTATTTCTGTTACTGCAGCCTCCCCGGATATGGCAAAAACTTTGCGTCTGTCTTCCGGTGATCCCGTGCTGATCCTGGATTCCTATATGGAAGCTCCTGATGGAAAACCGCTTTACATCAGCCGTGAATACATTGCAGGTTCCCGCTATACGATTTCATTTTGAAGAATCAAAAAACGGCACAGAAGTGTTATGCTGCCAATACAGCAGCATCCACCTCTGTGCCAGTATTTATTTATCCAAAAATATTACTGTTCACTCCGTTCTCCGTAACACGCTTCGCGATACACAAAATTTACCCTTTATCTTTTCAAGACTCCGATCCATCACTGCCTGTCATCTGTGCCTCAATGGCCTTTCCAAGGCGGTTATAGATCGTCACCGCATCCTCCACATGGAGTGGGCTTCCGGTATTTCCCGATGCGCCTGCCGTTACCAGTATGTATTCCCTGTCGTAGACCTCTGCAAAGCTTGCAAGACACAGACCCGCCTCACTGGTATATCCTGTCTTGCCGCCCAGGATCTTGCCGCCGGTAACGGAAGGGTCAGAAAGATTTTTGAACATGGTACTGTAATATGTGATCCCGCTGGGATGGATATTCGTCACTCCTGTAGAATGCCGCGGACTCTCAATGATCTCTCTGAACGTATCGTTCCGAAGCGCATACCTAAGCAGCACCGCAATATCTCTCACTGTACTGTAATGATCCGGATCATGAAGCCCTGTCGTATCACAGAAATGTGTACCATTCATTCCAATCCTCTGTGCCTTCTTATTCATCAGCTCCACAAATCCATCCCTGGAACCGCCTACGGTATCCGCCAGTGCGATACAACACTCCGCACCGGATGGCAGCATGGCACCATAAAGAAGATCGATGGCCCGCACGGTCTCACCGGGCTGAAAGCCTGCCTGGGTGGCATCCTGCTCATAAAGCCCCTGGAACATTTCCTGGGTCAGAGTGATCTCCTGATCCAGATCATCCAGGTTCTCAATAGCCACGATCACCGTCATGATCTTCGTCATGGAAGCCGGATAGATTTTCTCATCACCCTTCATATTTCCGATGATCTTTCCGCCTTTTACCTGCATCAGCACTGCGTAGGGACTGTTGATACCGCTCATCTCAAGCTTACGGACAACCGGTCTCTGCAGAGACTCCATCCAGTCACCTACCCCTTTATTCCAGCCGATGATCACTACAAGTGTCAGGATCACGATAGCCTCTACCACCAGGCAGAGTATCATTTTTATTTTGTTTACCTGTTTTTTTATTTTCTTCGTTTTACGCTTTTTTGATCTCAATTTATACTCCCTGTTCCGACAAATTCATCTGTAAGTTTTACTTACAGAAACGTTTTCCCCATCTTTTTTATATTAACATGATTATTATTTTCTTCTGTAATATCTATATGAAAAAGCTCTGATGAGCTTTCGTTCTGTTATAACTCTGTTTGTGCCTTATTGTAGGATTTTTGCCCCCAAAAATCAAGGTGTATAAATGTATAAAAAAATACCCCATACAAAGTTTCCTCTGTACAGGGTATTTAAAATTTATTACTGAGCTAATTTAATCGGGTTAAGCTTAACACCAGGTCCCATTGTCGGAGCGATTGTAACGCTCTTCAGATACTGACCTTTCAGTGTGCTAGGTCTAGCCTTTGTGATAGCTCCCATAAGCGTCTGGAAGTTGTCGCTTAACTGCTCCTCGGTAAAGGAAGCCTTTCCGATCGGAACATGGATGATGTTGGATTTGTCAAGACGATACTCGATCTTACCTGCTTTAATGTCGTTAACAGCTTTTGTTACGTCCATTGTTACAGTACCAGCTTTCGGGTTTGGCATTAAACCTTTCGGTCCAAGTACACGACCAAGACGACCTACAACGCCCATCATATCCGGTGTTGCAACTACAACGTCAAAGTCAAGCCATCCCTCGTTCTGGATCTTCGGAATGAGGTCCTCAGCTCCTACGAAGTCTGCTCCTGCTGCCTTTGCCTCTTCTGCCTTAGCATCTTTAGCAAATACAAGTACACGAACTTTTTTACCTGTTCCGTGTGGCAGAACAACTGCTCCACGGATCTGCTGATCTGCGTGACGTCCATCGCAGCCTGTACGGATGTGAACTTCGATGGTCTCGTCGAACTTAGCTACAGCTGCTTTTTTAACAAGGCTGATAGCCTCTGGTGCATCATATAATGTTGCGCGGTCTACTGCTTTCGCAGCTTCCACATATTTCTTTCCTCGTTTCATTTCTATAACCTCCTGTGGTATTTGCGGGGAAAAGCCCTCCCACTTGAAAATTTCACTTTTTCTACGGGAACCCCGAACTTAAGCTTCGGTATTTATTAGTCTACGACTTCGATTCCCATACTTCTTGCTGTACCGGCGATCATGCTCATAGCAGCCTCGATGGATGCTGCATTGAGGTCTTTCATCTTCAGCTCAGCGATCTCCTGA
Organism: Blautia sp. aa_0143; assembly: GCF_004167315.1. Classification (NCBI taxonomy): domain Bacteria; kingdom Bacillati; phylum Bacillota; class Clostridia; order Lachnospirales; family Lachnospiraceae; genus Blautia; species Blautia sp. aa_0143. The sequence goes on along the minus strand of NZ_RCXU01000007.1, from coordinate 19,697 downwards.
ACCTGTGCCTTAGTAACTTTAGCTACTTTGGTCTTGTTCGGTGTACCGGAACCAGATTTGATGTTTGCAGCTTTCTTAAGAAGAACTGCTGCCGGCGGAGTCTTGGTTATGAAGCTGAAACTTCTGTCAGCGTAAACAGTGATGACAACCGGGATGATAAGATCTCCCTGATCAGCTGTTCTTGCGTTGAACTCCTTAGTAAACTGTACGATGTTTACACCATGCTGTCCAAGAGCCGGACCTACAGGTGGTGCTGGAGTTGCTTTACCAGCCGGAATCTGTAATTTGATATATCCTGTTACTTTCTTTGCCATTTTCGGCACCTCCTATGTGGTATTGGCGGGGGTGTGTCCCTCCCACTTGCTGTTACCTTGTTTTTGAATTACTCAGCTTTTTTGATTTCTGTGAAACTTATTTCTACCGGTGTTTCACGACCGAAAAGCTCAACATTGATCGTTACCGTCTGTTTCTGCATGTTGATACCTGTGATCACACCTGCGGTATCTTTCCATGCACCACCGGTAACGACTACCATGTCGCCCTCTGCGAAGTCCACTTCGATATCCGGTTTCTGGATACCAAGCGGCATCATTTCCTCTTCTGTAAGAGGCACAGGCTTTGATCCCGGTCCTACGAATCCTGTAACACCGCGGGTATTACGGACAACGTACCAGGTATCGTCATTCATCACCATATTGAGAAGCACATAGCCTGGAAACATCTTTTTCTGAACCTGTCTTGAGGTTCCGTTCTTCATCTCCACTACATCCTGCAGCGGAACACGTACCTCCAGGATCTGGTCTTCCAGGTGTCTGTTCTCGATCGTCTTTTCAATGTTGGCTTTTACCTTGTTCTCATACCCGGAATAGGTATGGACAACGTACCATTTTGCTGCTTCTGACATATAATCACCTTGTCCTTACTTCATTAAGAAATTAATGCATTCCAGAATTCCGGAATCCATTACACTGATAACCACTGCCAGGATGATCGTGATGATCACGACCACAACAGTCTGCTTTGCCAGTGTGGGACGGTCTGTCCAGACAATCTTCTCAAATTCTGACTGAAGTCCCTGAAACCAACTTTTCTTCTGCGGCTTATCCTCAGATTTCTGTTTTTCCATAGCATAACCTCACAAATCTCTGTGATTACTTTGTTTCCTTGTGCAGAGTGTGTGTATGACAGAACTTACAATATTTCTTGGTCTCCATTCTCTCAGGATGGTTCTTTTTCTCCTTCGTCATATTGTAGTTACGCTGCTTGCACTCGGTGCATGCTAATGTAATCTTAACGCGCACAACTTCCACCTCCAGTGTTTTCATTTGCATGGTCTTCTATGCCGCCCGGAACGTATATCCGTCGTCATTTTCGGGCATAAAAAAAAGACCTAACTTCCATGTCGCTCGTCAATTTTATCACAGAGCAGGTGTGCAAGTCAAGCCTTTTTCGCTTAAATATAAAGAATTTCACAGATTCCGTACGGACGTCTCAAGTGCGCAAACCCGATTCTGCTTCGCTGCATTTCGTTTTCGGGACGTCGCCCCTGTACAGAAAGTAATAAGAAGACCCTTATGTGCAGGCACAACATGTCTTCTTCTGTCTTCCTGCACACTTTCAACTTCTATTAAAAGTAGTCATAACCACCGTGGATATCCACCACACTGCCGTTCATATATCCGTTAGACAGCACTGCATAAGCCATATCCGCCACTTCCTCCACAGTTCCAAATCTGTGGAGCGCGATCTTCCGGTTGATACGGTCGTAGCTCTCCTGGGTGCGGGCGCTGTGCCACGGAGTTTCGATGAAGCCAGGTGCAATAGCGTTGACTGTGATGCCCTTTGGCTCAAATTCCTTTACCAGGGATCTTGTCAGGAAATGGATGGCTGCCTTGGTGACTCCATATACAAGGGAGGAAGAATACGCCTGCTGTCCTGCATAAGAACCGGTAAAGAGCACACTGCCGCCCTCTACCATCATGGATCTCAGCTCTTTGACCATAAATACAGGTACGGAAAGATTGGTATTTACGATCCGTGTCCACTCCTCAAAGCTGTAGTCTTCATATTTTGCGTAGGTACTGATGCCGGCATTGCTTACAAGCCAGTCAATATGGTCTGTCTGCTTTTTCAGCTCCTCCACAAAAACCATCATCTCTTCATAGGAAGACATATCTGCCTTTATCAAAGTCACCTGAGATCTTTTTTCCTCAGGAAGGCTCTCCTGAAACGACAGTGCCTTCTTCTCATCATGTCCATATGTTACGAAGATCCTGTCAGTTTTTGCTGACTCTGCCAGGATCTTTTCGGCGATCCCTCTTCCGATTCCAGAGGTACCGCCTGTGATCACAGTTATTTTTCCCATTTTACAGCTCCATCAGTTCATCAAATATCGGTTTCGGTATATAAGGCTGCTGATTGTGGATCGGCTCACCCAGACAAGTCTTCGGGTATGCGTAGGTTCCATGCTCCAGCATGATCTCCAGAAGCTCCGGTCCGTTCTGCTCCAGGAATCCACCGGCATATTTTTCCACGTCTTCTCCCTGGATGCGCTTTGCAGGAATTCCGTAAGCCTGCGCCACATCTGTAAAATCGCAGGACGAGAATCCGCTGCCATCGGAGGTATCCGCATATACACAGTCAAAATAATCTCTCTGAAGATGACGGATCATTCCCAGAGCCTCATTATTCATTACGATCATCTTCACTGGGATATTCTCACGCTTCACCCACTGCAGCTCCTGGATATTCATCTGGAAGGCTCCGTCTCCGCAGATACATGCCACCGGCTTGCCGGTAGCATAATAAGCTCCGATAGCCGCCGGAAGTGCATATCCCATAGCACCATGTCCGCCGGAAAAAAGTGTCTTCTGCCCCTGCTGATTGTGGAAGGACTGATAGCTCCATACCATATGCTGTCCCACATCCACAGCAACCGCTCCGGTATCGGAAAGCTGATCACTCAAATATGCGATCATGCGGTTCGGATAACGCTGCGGTGTCTCATCGTCCACTTTCCAGAGTTCCTTACGGATCTTCTGGCAGACAGCAAGCCATTCCTCATAGGAACCGATCTGTGCCTGCTGCTCTGTCAGCTTACGCACCACAGTCTCTGCGCTGACGCAAAAGCATTTCTCACCTTCTCTTCCCTCATGGATCTCTCTTTGAAGATTATAAGGATCAATATCCACACGGATGATTTCGGCATTCTTCGCAAACTCATGAACCTTAGTACCAATCTGACGGGTACACAGGGAAATTCCAAAGCAGAGCAGAAGGTCGCTTTTTGCATTGGCGATCATATTTGCATACCGATGTCCGTAGGCACCTCCGATGCACCCGAAGTTCAAAGGATCATCAAAGCTCAGTGCGGACCGGGCAAGTACGCTTGTGATCACCGGAATGTGATGGGCACGCGCCAGATCTGTGAGCATTTTTTCTGCTTCTCCGGAAGCTCCGTGACCGATCATAAATACCGGCCGTTTTGCAGTCCTGATCTTATTCAGAATATATTCTGCCGCCTCTGCTCCATCAGAAGAATCCGCCTTTGCAACTGCATCCCTGTAAAAGGCTGCCCCGTTTTCCGGATCATTTTTTCCATATACAGCTGTCTCGATCTCTTCCTCGGAAAATTCCATATCATAAACCGGATCTTCCACCTCGCCTCTCTGCACGTTCATAGGAAGATCGATAAGAACCGGCCCTTTCCGTCCTGTATTGGCGATCTGCCATGCAAGATTCAGTTCACGAACGATATTTTTCGGATCACGGACCTGCACCGCGTACTTGGTTACCGGCTTTGCCATGGAAACCATATCGATTTCCTGAAAGCCCTGCTGACGAAGGCCTGTAATACCGGAATATTCATAGGTATTCAGCTGTCCGGTGATAAAGATCACAGGAAGAGAATCGAAATACGCATCTGCCACACCAGAAAGCAGATTGGCAGCTCCCGGACCACTGGTAGCATAGGCACAGCCGCAGGCATTCTTTGCCTGAGCATAACCGCAGGCGGCAAAAGCAGCTCCCTGCTCATGATAGCTGGAATGACTTCTTGCATGGGGATTCTTCTCAATGGAATCTACCAGATGTGCGATCATGGTTCCCTGGTATCCAAAGAAATCATGGATCCCTTTTTTCTGCAAAAATTCCACAACATAATCTGTAAGCTTGACCTTAGACATATTTTTTTACCTTCTCCATATACGAGATCCTTCCTGTTTTTTCCAGATACTTAAGATACAGGTCAAAAACCTCCGGATCTGTTTCAAATGCTTCTTCATATTTCAGACAGCGATCATTCATCCTGGTATATCCTGCAAATGCTTTTTCCAGTTCCACATAATCTTTATTTTTGAAGAGATTCCGGATATAGCTGAGCTTTTTGCGATAAGCCAGTGCACAGGTATATTTTTCCCCGCAGAATTTCGCATAATCCCAGCACTGTGCAAGATATTCCCGGTAATTCAGTCCAAACTGCCTGCGCTTTTCCCTTTTCTTCCTAACAGAAGCAAATTTCTTCAGTTCCTTTGACTGCTGCAGAAATTCCTCGCATGGGATCAGTGTGCTGCACACCACCAGCGAGCCGGGAACATAGTTTTCCATTGACTTATTTCGATAATTTTTGCCGTAGGCCCGGGTGAGATAGCTGTCTGTGTTTCCCGGGACCATAAAGGATTCTCCTCCAAGCATTGCCTCCCCGGGATTTTCAAAAATATGCGCAGGAAAATAAAGATTCTGGTCAAAATATCGGAGTACATATGTTTTTGCGCCATCCTGCGGCTGCCGGAGCAGATCCCGGAATATGCTCTTTGCCAGCCAGCCTCGTCCGCAAAGGGAAAGGACTCGCACCATCCAGATACATCCCAGCTCACGCCGGTTCCGCCACTTGCCTTTTTTTCCGTAGATCCTCTTCCATCCCTCTTCGCGCATACGGTTCCAGAGATATTTTCCCTTTGGACCATATTCACACTGCAGCGGAAGGATATTGATCCCCAGTCCCGGATGTTTGTATTTTCCATACTCGTCCAGCTTATAAAACAATGTATCTTTATCTGTATAACGCAGAAAAAATCCGGGGAAACGGCTGTTATTCTCCATAGATTCCAGAGCTCTGCGCAGCTCCGGTTCTTCGTCAAAGATGTTTTTAAACCGGGCCATATCACCGGTCTTCATATAAATATCATTGCTTGCCGGATTCATGGGAAAAGGGCGCTCCGTTACCGCACAGAGGGTAAGATACGGAGAAAGATAATATGTGATCTTATTTTTTCTGCATATGGTATCTATTTCTTTTAGAAGTTCCAGTACTTTCTGCTGTTCTCTGTTCAATACACTCTGCCTCGTTTCTGTTGATCTGTCATTACAGGATCCGCTTCAGAAGCTCCTGAAGCTCCTCCTGACTTTTATACTTATCCAGCCAGCTGTTCAGAAATTCTGTCACGTCTGCCTTCTTTGCGAAAAATCCGGTACGCCGGCTTCCATCGTAAAGATCCTCCAGGAAGATCCTGGAAAGCTCATTTTTTATATAGGGATGCGGCTCATGATCCAATGCCAGGAAATAATTTTCGAAGGCTTCCCGGGTACGCCCCTGTTTCTTCCGGATATCTCCCAGAAGCTTGTATACCTCTCCCTGCCATTCCTTATGGACCAGAAAGCTGCGGATCTCCTCTGCCAAATATTCCATCTCGCCCTCTTCCTCACTGCACAGGATCCTGGTACGGCCCTCTGCCAGTGCTTTGGGATAGCCGAATCTCTGCCATGCACAGGTAAGTGCCTCTTTGTACACCGGCTCCTCAAGGGTTCCCTCCCTTGGAGAATTACCGGTAATCCCCAGTTCTTTGCAAAGCTCTCTCACCAGCTCTTCCAGCTCCCCTTTTGTACGGACGGAATATACCTTCGCAAGATAAAGAGCGCCTCTGATCTCCTCATCCTCCGGCATCAGTCTGCTCCAAAATTCCATCAGAGAGAGTGCTTCTGATCTTCTCTGACTTCCAAGCAGATCCCGACAGTCCCGGATCGCCTGGGACTTCTGTTTTTTCAGGAATTTATCCAGTTCCAGCTGCACAATGCCATTATTGGTGCATTCTCTGGCTTTCAGATACTCTGCCATTGCTTCGTTCCGGAGGCCCTTTTTCCAGAGAAGATCCCCCTTATATTTCATAAAATATCCATCCTGGGGAAATACTCTCAGGCAGTAAGACAGAAATTTCTCCGCTTCCGAAGCATTCTGCGGTCCTTCCAGGCGCTCCATCACAAACCGGCATTTAAATTTCAGGAATCCCGGAGCATCCGGATATTTTCTGAGAAGATCATCCACGATCGCCTCTGCTTCCTGCATTTCTTTAAATTCATAGTGGCTGGCTGCTTTTCGGAAACGGCGGATATCCTCCACTGTCTGCTCCATTTCTGGAGTAAGATGATCCATTTTCTTGCGTACCTCGTACATACGGTATGCCTTGGAAACACGCTCCTGATAGATCAGTGTCAGCATGGCCGCCTGAAAAGCCTTATCCTCCAGCGGGATCAGGATCGGATGATAGAACGGACGGATCCCGTTAAAATCCTCACGCCCGATAAACTCCATGCTGAGCTGTACACGGTAATACTCCTCAAAGATCTCACCAAGCACATCATATCTTCTCTCTTTCAGCAGGGTCTCCGCTGTTTTTTCGGATCTCATCAGCCGGGCAGACACATCCCGGGCTACAACACCGGCTTTGATCCTTCTTCGTCTGTCATCCTGTTTATGGTCTCCCTTTGCCCTAAGAAGGCAGTAGAATTTGCGGAAAAGCATCTGTCTGCGGATACGTTTTTTGTCGATCCTTGGCATATATTCATCCCGCACCTCCTGATAGCTGGCGCCCGGAACATCAACAGACTCATGAGATTCTCTTTCCCCATGAGGCGGTATATAGGACCATTCGTCCCCGTAATGCCAGATCAGATAATCACTGGTCCTGTGAGGGATCATAACCTTTTCGCCCTCGAAGTCCATATATTTTACAGGGAACATCATATCCTTGTCAAAAAGAAACGGGCAGCCTCCCCATCGCATGGCATAGCGGCTGCACTCCTCTTCTTTATAAGAAAACATGATCTTCTCCAATTTCTTTAAGGTTCTGTCCTTTCCGCAGAAGGTATAGCGGAAAAGCCAGTACAGATACCGCCAGGGAGAAATTTCCCATCTGACTCCCACGACCATGCTGATATTCAGAAGTTCCGTATAGATCATCATATGGTCCCGGTATTTCTCATACTCACGGTCATCATCCGGAATGGGATCCAGAGTCAGTACGTCAATGATCTCACCAGCCTTGTCGTCCCCTATGATCTGATGCTTGTGGATCGCACAAGTATCCGTACTTCCGTAGCGCGGAAAACCGTTGGTATAATTACGATCCACTTCTGCACAATAAACCGCCCGGTTCGGCGGCATCTCGTTCTGACATATTTCTACAAATTTATCCCAGTCACTTTTGGGCATGTAAATGTCCACATCATCGTCCCATGGGATAAAGCCTTCATTTCGAAGAACACCGATCAGAGTACCTCCGGCCATTACATATCTAAGATCATGCTTTTTGCAGATCGCGTCAACCTCCCGGAAGAGCTGCAAAAGAAGCTTCTGTTTTTCTGTCATCTGTCAACCTCTTTGATTAATTATTTTCAAAAGCTCAGCCAGAGTTTCTGATTCTTCATAAAAAAATCTCGTACATTCTGTCCGTCTGTCACGAATCATGATGACCAGCTCCTGAAGCAGATAGCGAAGACCATTTCCCTCAAAATTAAAGCTGTAGCGTTTCAGGAATTCCTGACCTTCTATTTTGGCTTCAAAATATCCGGTATTCCACCAGTCACCGGGTACGGTGATACGCCCCCTGGTTCCGATGATCGCAAGCTCGTTTTCCACATCCACCGTTGTTCCAATCTCAATGGTCGCCAGTGCCCGGAGATACTTCATCGTGATCATATCATAAATAAAGCAGCCGTCACTGCTTTTCACCGCATTGCTCTTCACCTCCAGGTAATCCTTACCGAGAAGCTTGATGCATGCACACAGCGCCTGGCTGACTGTTTCGCTGAAATTTTTTCCGCCCTCAAAATCATCCTGAGAAATCGCGCATTTTACAGCTACCACATCTCCCACAAGCGCTCCATGTGTCAGCCAGACAAGCTGTGTAAACGCGCGCAGATAGACCATGGTAAGCTTCTCTACCAGAACAACCTGATGTGCCTTTGCCAGTGCAAACAGCTCTCTTATCTCTTCCGGTTCCAGAGCCATAGGCGTGTCACTGATCACATATTTATCACATTCCAGTGCCTTTCGGATATAATCTGCCCTGTTTTTCAGACCGGATCGGATATAAATGATATCCAATCCTTCCAGAAACTGCCCATAATCTGTACCATAAGAGTCAAGTTCGTATCTGTCACAGAATTCTCTCGCAACAAAAACATCCTCGGAATACACACTTTCTACATGCAGTCCGCTGACATACTTGGACTCCATCACCATTTCGTTGTCCTCTGTATCATCCGTAACAATGCCCATGCTGTAGATCATACCCTCACTTCTGAGCTTGGTACTGGAAATATTTTTGGTACGTTCCAGATAAACGACCTCACAGTAATTCTTCAGATAATCAAATTTGCCACGCCAGTCCGAACCGACTACCAGAAGGTCGATATTGTATTTTGTAATGTCATTTAGCTTCTGCCCCTGATATTCCTCTACAATGATCTCATCCGCAAAACCAGTCTTGCGGACATTTTCGATACGCTTCAGAAGGCTGTCCTGTACATTCAGCTTGCCGCGTTCGATATCATAGCTTTCACTGGTGACACCCACAACAAGATAATCCCCCAGCTCCCTGGCTCTTTTCAGAATATTGTAATGTCCCTGGTGGAACAGATCAAAGGTACCGTAAGTAATGACTTTTTTCATTATTAATTTAATCCTGCGCTTTCTCTTCTTTATTTTTCAAAAGCACTTCCATTTCCCCCTGCGGTTCTGTGATCTTTAATATATCATCCAGGTCCTGGAGCTGCTCAAATTCCTGTGGAGCTCCGGCATCATCCATGCCTTCCTCCATCTCAAGATCCTCATCTACAAAGAAATCCTCGCCACGGATTTCTTCCGTCTCTTCTGTCTCATGTTCCAGTACAGCCGCCACATCGTCCTTCACCTTACGTGCATCCTCCTCGTCCAGAGTTGCCGCAAGCTCCTCAATGGCTTTCTTTCTTTTCAGTATGATCTCATAACGGTCATCTTCATCATATTCATCCTCAAGTCCTTCATCCTGCACCTGCCTCTCACGTTTGAACAGAATAAATGTAAGCAGGTTTAGTACCCCTCCGTAGAGGAAAGATACCGGCTTGCTTCCAAGGATCAGCACAAGCACCCAGGATACTCCGAAAAGCACCCAGACATTCAGCATCTGCGGGATGCTGAGAAGAAGCAGGCCGTTGAGTACGATCATGATCGGATAATGGAAAAAATAAATCCCCATGGTATTTCTTCCAACAAAGGTAACCGGCAGCTTCACATCCGGGATCAATGCCAGAAACGTCAGCACCAGCACAAAAGATACCAGATACATCAGAAGGCGAATCAGCATTCCTGTGATATCATCCATTCCCGATAACTGATACGTATGATTCCCACGGAAAATATCTACCGGGATCTCATTGGCGATCATAAAATTTGGAACTGCATACAAAAGCAGGGCTGAAACCAGGAGCAGGATCCATTTACCCTTGAATTTACGGACCACGTCTGTGTAATCACTCTTCCACAGATAGCCTGCCACAAAAAACGGAAAAAATACAACAATCCTGGAGCTTGAAAGATAGGTCGTAAATTCCGGTCTTGTTCCTGCCCACAATGCAAAAATAATGCTCAGAGGCACGATAAAACGTATCTTGCCAAGTGCTTCGATAGTCAGCCTGTAGATAAACAATGCCAGCACATACCACATAACTGTTCCGGACGGACGGAGCAGCTCATAATCCATGCTTCTGCCGGTCCAGATATAAGCATACCAGGTCAGACTGTATCCAAGAATATAAGGAATCAGCAGATTCTTCACATTCTTCAGTACATCCTGTGGCTTCTTGGAAAGATATCCAGATATAAAAATAAAAGCAGGCATGTGAAAAATGGTGATCCCATACCATACATAACGCACCACCATGTCCACCTTGACCAGCTGAAATGCGATCAGATGATTAAATACGACAAGAAAGATCAGTACTACTTTAATGTTATCGACCAGGTAAGAATACGGAACTCCCTGGCTATCCGTTCTCTGTTTCATTTGTTTCCACCTTGTAATATTTGATAAAAGTATGAATAAATAATAACATATATTTATGAATTTGGAAATAAAGAATTAATATATGTCAGAATTATTCACCTCTTCCAGAATTTTTCAACGGTATTTCCATATCCCGTGGAGCGCATAGGAAACAAAGAAAAACAGACTCTTCAGCGGACCATATCCCACATACCGATACACCTGATAAGTCATTGCCGCAGACTTCAGCTTATTTCTGGATTTTCCCCCTTCACTGAGCCGGTATTTCAGGTAAGGTCTGTTGATCCCTGCTGCAAATCCTCCCTTTCTCAGGATCCGGAGCCAGGTAATGTAATCTTCATGGCTGTCATCATGCTCCATTGGAAACGCAAGTGCATCTTCTCTGCGCAGCAATACGGAAGAACAGTTGATGCTGTTATGCTTCAGAAGCTCCCTGTATGTGATCCGTTCCTTTACCGGAATATATTTGCCGGTAGTGCGCCCATCCGGCGTCATCAGCTCTCTTCCGGTGGAGCAGATCGCACAGCCGGTCTGTTCCATAACCTCTGTCTGGGCTTTCAGCTTGCCCTTTTCCCACCAGTCATCCGCATCCAGAAATGCGATATATTTTCCCCGGGCTTCCTTTACGCCCCGGTTTCTGGAACGGGCAGCCCCCATATTCTGTTCATTTTGGATATAACGGATCTTTCCGCTGTCCATATATTTCATTACAGCAAGTTCTGTGCCGTCTGCAGAACAGTCATCAATGACCAGCACTTCTACCGGAACCTCCTGTCCCAGTGCTGATTCGATCGCTTTTCCAATATATCTTTCCCCGTTATATACGGGCATCACTACGGAAACCAACGGCTTTTCCATAAAAACAACCTCCGTCCTCTCTATCCACAAAATGCGCGTCAGGATGATCTGCCGCAGCCTGACACGCATTTCGTTTCGTTACTTATTTTTTGTCTTCGGAACCCTTAAGAGCGTTCTTCTGATTATCATCCACGCCCTCGGAAACTTCTTTCTGGAAAAAGATCTTTACAGTCATAAACAGAAGCTTGATATCCAGAAGGAATGAATAATTTTCAATATAAAACAGATCCAGCTTCAGCTTATCATACGGTGTGGTGTTATATTTGCCATATACCTGAGCATAACCGGTCAGTCCGGCTTTTACCTTAAGACGATAGTGGAATTCCGGGATTTCCTGCTCATATTCCTGCATGATCACATCTCGTTCCGGACGTGGACCTACCAGAGACATATCACCCATAAAAACGTTAAACAGCTGGGGAAGCTCATCCAGATGCAGATTACGCAGGACATGTCCTACCGGTGTGATACGGGAATCGTGCTTGGACGCAAGACGTGCCCCGTTCTTCTCGGAATCCACACACATGCTTCGGAATTTCCGGATGCGGAATTCCTTTCCCTGATAGGTAAGACGATCCTGGAGATAAAATACCGGACCGCCGTCATAAGCCTTCACCGCAATGGCAATGATCAGCATGATGGGTGAGGATACGATGATCCCAAGTCCGGAAACAATGATATCCAGAACTCTCTTGGCTGCACGCTGCTCCATGGAAAGTCCCTGATTCCTGCACATCAGAAGCGGCGTATCAAACAGATGGATCCTGTCTGTTCCAAGCAGGATGATATCGGAAATCTTCGGGCTCATATAGCAGCGGATGGAATGAGAAAAACAGTATTTCAGATACCTGTTTCGGATCTGGGACGGAAGATCCCAGATGATCACGCCTTCATAATCTTCCATCATGGCATGGATCTTCTCTTCGCCCTCACGGATATGAACCTTACCGCTGATATCGTATTTATCCTTTCGGGTGTTCATCTTGTGGATCACATCACCGGGATCACGGTCTCCGTAGATCACCAGCAGCCTTCTGGCTCCGTACAGTCTGGAGTAAATATACCTGGAGCCCCAGATCCACAGTACCGTCACAACAAGCTGGACTCCGGTCATTTCGATCACCGGTCTGGCCGACATAAACCATCTGTTGATCAGTGTGATCTGAAAATACGTCACAACATTGGTACAGATCGTTGCCAGCGTCAATGAATAAAATACATCGATACGCTTCAGATAGCCTACCTTCAGACCTCCGTAAAGCTTGGCAAACATCAGATAGATCAGCGCATAGATCAGGATCATTACCCAGTTACCTTTTCTCCAGAATGGCTTCAGGATCAGGTCACTGTAAAAATCATACCATACATAAGCAAAGATCGCTGCCTGTGCGATCACGATCAGACTTGCCAGACAAAATACCACAAATCTCTTATAATCTTCTCTTTTACTTCTATTCACAGATTTTTCTTCCTTCCTGAGGAGTAGATATTAACTTCATCATTATAGCCAATATATACTCTTACGTCCAGAGATTCCTCTGATTTTTCTCCTGATATTTTCCTGTCAGGATGTTTTTTTCCGTGACTATAGCAAAAATCCCCAGGAGCTTACCCGGGGATTTTTGGCTGTATATATTTATTTTTCTTTTTCAGTTTCCACGCCTTTTCGAATTATTCATTCACCAGGTTATACTCTTCGATGGATTTGTTGATGGAATCTGCCATGTTTTTCACAGCTGTATCCACATCCTCTTTTCCGTTGAGCATGCTCTCAATCTCGGATTCCACGGTAGCTCTTGCCTCCGGGAATACACTTAACAGAGCGCCTACATAGTCGGCGGAAGAATCATGGAGCTGGTCGATCGCTGTCTGGAACTGCGGATATTTTGCAACATTATCCTTAAATACCTGCTCTTCCTGAGACTTTACAGTTACAGGGAAATATCCGGTCTGTGCGTTCCAGTAAGCCTGAGACTCCGGAGAGATCAGGAATTTTACGAACTCCCATGTTGCACGAAGCTTTTTCGGATCATTGTTGTTCAGTGCCCAAAGAGATGCACCTCCGATGGAAACACCACCCTCGTCACTGGATTTGATCTTCGGGAAGTATGCAGTACCAACCTCAAATTTTCCGTTTACATCCTGAAGGATCTGTTTCAGGGAAGCTGTGGAGCCAAGAGTGATCGCAGATTTTCCTGCAGAAAAATCTGCCAGACCAGCATCGCCGCCCTTTCCTACGACCGGTGCGAAGCCCTTGTCGTTAAGATCCTTCCATGCTGTAAGGATATTTTTTGCAGCACTGTTCTCATCAAAAGCAACAGCTGTAGCAGCCTCTTTACGTCCGTTTCCGTTGTTTGCATACTCAAGGCCCTGCTTTCCGATAAACTGCTCGAAGAACCATCCGTAGATTCCAAGAGACATTACCTCGCCTGCACCACCTTTGTCCAGAAGATCCTGCCCGATCTCACCGATGCCCTCCAGGCTGTCCGGAATTTCTGTGATGCCTGCTTTATCAAACATGTCCTTGTTGTAATACATGATCGGTGTGGAAGAGTTGAACGGCATGGAGTACAGCTCATTGTCGATGGTGTAGTATGCAGCCAGGTTCGGCTCGATCTCAGATACATCGTAGCTGTCTGCGTCGATCATCTGCTGCATAGGCACGATCCATCCGGAATCGATCATGAATCTTGTTCCGATCTCATATACCTGTACAAGATCCGCACCCATGTTTCCGATCTGTGCACTTTTCAGCTTGTTCAGAGAATCATCATATTCACCCTGATACTGAGCATCTACAGTAATTCCGTATTCATTCTCATCGTTGAATTTTTTTACCAGTGTATCGATCGCCTCACCATTGACACCACCCATGGAATGCCAGAAGGTAATGGTAGTTCCGTCTACATCGGAAGCATCTGCCATTTCCACTTTCTCATCTGTGCCGGCATCTGCGGCGAATACAGTTACTCCGGAAAGAGAACCGATAGTCATTGCTGTAGTAAGGAAAGCTGCGATGATTTTTTTCTTCATAACTTTTTTCTCCTCTTGAAAAATTTTCTCTTTTTTCATTTTTTTATATAAGATGAACTGCCCGTCTTACGACTTTGCAGTATCTTTTTGCATTATTTTTCCCCTTACAGCAGGATGCTGCAGGGTTGCTGCCTGCTCCGATATCAGCCCTTGACTGCACCCGAGAACATTCCTCTGATCAGCTGCTTCTGTCCAACGATAAAAATGGAAATGGACGGAATAATGATCATAACAACGCCTGCGATCATCAGGGTGATGGACTGTGAATCCACACTATCCAGCATACTGATACCGATCTGAACGGTTCGCATATTGTTGGAGCCCGTTACAAGCAGCGGCCACATGTACATATTCCATGCGTTGATAAAGGTATACACTGCCATAGCGCCAATAGCGGATTTTGTCAGCGGAAGCAGGATCCTTACGATAAATTTCAGATTGCTGCAGCCGTCAAGCTTTGCCGATTCATACAGTGAGATCGGGAAAGTCATGTAAAACTGACGGAACAGGAAAATTCCCATTGCGGATGTAAGGTAAGGCACGATCAGTACCTGATAAGTATCCAGCATTCCCCAGCTTGATACCGTCAGGTAGTTGGAAATGATCGTTGCCTCTCCTGGAACCATCATGGTTGCCATCACAACCATGAAGAGAATACCTTTTCCTTTGAATTCCAGGAAAGAAAACGCAAAAGCAGCAAGAGAACAGGTAATGATCTGTCCGATGGTAATGCATCCCGCCATGATAAAGGAATTCAATATGAATCGGAGAAGTGGAACGGTGCGGAATGCATTGATAAAGTTGGAAAAGGTCGGATTCTTGGGAAAGAGATTCAACTCTGTAGTAAACAGTTCACTGGAAGGCATCAGTGCAATACTGATGGCATAAAGCAATGGAAGCAGGATCAGAACCGCAAACACAACATTTGCCGTAACACGGAGTGCTGTTCTTGTTCTTCTCTTTGCAAGAGCTTTTGCATTCATAGCTTTTTTCAGCTCCAGAAGCTCCTCTTTTGACATGTTTCCCACTGCCGGGACTGCCATATTTTCCATCTGGCTCATCAGTAATTCACTCCCTTCTTCTCAATACGGAACATGATCAGTGTGATGATCATGATGATCACAAACAAGATAACAGACTGGGCTGCCGCACTTCCGAAGCGGTAGTTAAAAAACGCATCCCTGTAAATGGAATAAACAATAACATTGGTAGACTCATTAGGACCACCCTCTGTCAGGATCTTGATCTGTCCAAAGGACTGAAATGCCTGTATGATATTTACCACCAGTGTGTAAAACATGATCGGGGAAAGTCCCGGAAGCGTCAGGCTGAAAAACTGCTGCACACTGCTGGCTCCATCCACAGAAGCTCTCTCATAAATGGTCTCATCAATATTCCCGAGTCCTGCGGAAAAATACAGAAAATTGATCCCGCTGTTCAGCCACGCAGTAAGAATGGCTACGCAGATCAGAGCCGTGTTCGGATCGTTCAGCCAGTTAATATCCAGGCTGGTAAGTTTGTTCACAATACCCACTGCCGGGTGGAGCATGATCTGGAAGATCATTGCCGCAGAACTGGATGCAATAGCCATTGGCAGAGCATAGGATGTACTGAACACCCGGATTCCCGGAAACGCCTTGTTACAAAGCACTGCTGCGATCAGACCAAGAAGCATACCGCCGACCACAACGATCAGCACAAAGATCAGCGTCACCTTCAAACTGTTGATAAAGGATGCTGACTGAAGCAGCTCTTTATAGTTTCCCAGACCAACGTACAGCTTTGCCTGTCCCATCTTGTTGGTCTTGTAAAGACTTAAATAAATTGTTTTCACAAACGGATAAAACAGAAAAATTCCAAAAATAAGCATACAAGGCACCAGATATAAGTACGGTGTGATCTTGCTTTTGCTGTTATTTTCCATAACTATTTCTCCTCCTTGCATAATCAGATTCTATCTACAGGCTGATCTGCCTGCACTCAAGCTCTTCCGTGACATAAATTCATGACACAAAAATATTTTCTTCTGTCTCCGGATCAAACACATGGGCCTTCTCCATATCAAAATACAGAGAAACCTTCTCCCCTACCTGTGTCTGATTTTCCGGACTTAAGCGGACTGCCAGGGTTTTGCCCTGCTCATCAAAATAGAGGATCACTTCCGCTCCCAGCATCTCCCGGTTTACTACAGGCTCATCTACATCTACGCTTTCATTTTCAATACCAAGCTTTTTCGCCTCGTCCAGCTCGTAGATATCCTCCGGACGGATTCCAAGGATCACGTGTCTGCCGTTATATCTGTCTGCGATCTGTTTTCCTCTGGTTCCGTCCAGATAAACCTTTTTCACAGTTTTGGCATCATCCAGAAGAAGAGCCGTACGATTATTTTCTTCTGCTTTTACCGTACACCGAAAAAAGTTCATGGACGGAGAACCAAGGAAGCCTGCCACGAAAAGATTTACCGGATTGTCATAAATACTCTGAGGCGCTCCCACCTGCTGGATCAGACCATCCTTCATGACCACGATCTTAGTCCCAAGAGTCATGGCCTCTGTCTGGTCATGTGTTACATAAATAATGGTGGTGTCCAGCTGTTTATGTAATTTCACAAGCTCCACACGCATCTGGGCACGAAGCTTTGCATCCAGGTTGGAAAGGGGCTCATCCATAAGAAAGGCTTTCGGTTTCCGAATAATTGCACTTCCGATGGCAACTCGCTGTTTCTGACCGCCGGAAAGAGCTGCCGGCCTCCGGTCAAGAAGCTGCTCGATCTCCAGGATCTTTGCCACCTCATGGACCTTTCTGTCGATCTCATCCTTCGGAAGCTTACGGATCTTCAGGGCGTATGCCATATTTCCGTAAACCGTCATATTCGGATATAAAGCATAGTTCTGGAACACCATGGACATTCCCCTCTCCTTCGGTTCCAGATAATTGGAAAGCTCACCGTCGATCCACAGCTCACCGTCTGTGATTTCCTCCAACCCTGCAATAATACGCAAAGTTGTGGATTTTCCACATCCGGACGGACCTACAAAGATCACAAACTCTTTATCATGTATATCAAGATTAAAATCCTTCACACCGTAATGCTCCGAATCAAATTGCTTACATACATTTCTAAGTGCAATTTCTGACATTGCTTATCTCCTTTCTCTTCTCTCGCTTGCATAGTTTGTAGTATAGAATTTTTCCGGCTGTTCAGATATCGTGGTTGAGATAAAGATTTGTGAATTGTATGTTAAATTGTTTCAGAAATTATATGCAATTCCGTTAAATTCTTTCTCCAGAGTAAAATTCCGGCTGCGTTATGTTGCCACCTTCTTTCGCCGTCATCTCTGTCCTGCATCATATCTTCCAATTTTTATTACATTGATCACAACAGCTCTCTCCAATATGTCAGCAATATAGATATTTCCCGTCTCCTCGTATATCTGAATCAAATAAAAATAGAATATTCACATTTAATACTTGCCTCTCTGCCAGATAAATGGCCACTTTCAGGCTTTTATGGCCACTTGATTTGTGCAATTTTTTATGTTGTTTTAATTTTCTCTGTAAAATTTCAAATATACGTTTTGTTTTTGTCTAATTTTACTCTTGAAGTTTTATACATAAGTTAAACAATACAAAATATTGTTCTTAAATTTTCTAACTTTTTGTTAGCCACCTCGCGCGAGAAGTGCTATAATAATCCCAGTCAGAAAGAAATGCAGAATTCGTGTTACTGCGAACAGCGCGAACAGCAACATTACCGGAATCCATGCATCAGGAGGAGGAATTTGACATGATCACATTGAAAGCAGAGAAAAGAAACCCGAATGTAAAAGCTAAAAAATTAAGACGTGAGGGTTACGTCACAGGAATTCTTAGTGGAAAAGAAATGAAAGAGCCTGTAGCACTTCAGTTTGACGGTGCCGAGGCAGCGAAATTCATTAAAGCAAATAAAGAAGGTACACAGATCTATCTGGACATCGAAGGCGAGAAAGTTGATGCCCTGGTAAAGAACATTGATTATAATCCAATTGAAAAACAGCTGATGGCTCTGGATTTCCAGGCACTGGTAGCCGGTGAGAAGGTTTCCACAACAGTTGCTGTTAAACTAGAACATACAGATATGGTTCAGGGTATCGTTGAGCAGGAGATGGAAGAGATCCACTACAAAGCAGATCCGGCCAACCTTCTGGATACTATCGTTATCGACTTCAACGGCTATCCGGCAGATGTCCGTGACATCCACGTAAAAGACCTCCCGATCCCGGAAGGCAAACAGGTTCACTTTATCACACCTGAGGATGCAGTTGTTGTTCACATCGGTGAGTATGCAGCAGCTCCGGAAGAGGATGAGGACGCTGAAGGCACTGAAGCTGAGGCGAAGTAATTTTTATAATTTTTCATATGAAATATTTCAGGGGATTGCCACCAGGCAATCCCCTGTTGTTATTCATTATTCCCATAAAAGCGAAATACGCAGGACTCTATGTGCCTCTGCACATTCCACTTTTATTACATTTACTGTTATCTCAAAGATACTTTTAATGATACCTTTAGAAATTTACAAATAAAAAACGCCAAAAAGTCTTGATTTATAAGACTTTTCAGCGTTCCCACTAGCAGGGGATGAGAGAATCGAACTCCCACCAAAGGTTTTGGAGACCCCTATCATACCATTTGACCAATCCCCTATATACAAGAAAAAGTGGCTGTTGGCCACAAATTCTTTTACATTGTACTCTCAAAACTACATACATGCTTGTTGATGGTCAATCAAACTTTTTGAATCAATTCTTAACCTGCGTTTCTTGGTCAAGCCCTCACCCGATTAGTAACAGTCAGCTCCATGTGTTACCACACTTCCACCTCTGCCCTATCTACCTCGTCGTCTTCAAGGGGGTTTACTTCACTAAGAATGGGATATCTCATCTTGAGGGGGGCTTCACGCTTAGATGCCTTCAGCGTTTATCCCTTCCGGACTTGGCTACCCGGCCATGGCTTTGGCAAGCCAACCGGTCCACCAGCGGTCCGTCCATCCCGGTCCTCTCGTACTAAGGACAGCTCCTCTCAGATATCCTACGCCCACGCCGGATAGGGACCGAACTGTCTCACGACGTTCTGAACCCAGCTCGCGTACCGCTTTAATGGGCGAACAGCCCAACCCTTGGGACCTACTACAGCCCCAGGATGCGATGAGCCGACATCGAGGTGCCAAACCACTCCGTCGATGTGAACTCTTGGGAGTGATAAGCCTGTTATCCCCAGGGTAGCTTTTATCCGTTGAGCGATGGCATTCCCACTTAATACCACCGGATCACTAAGCCCTACTTTCGTACCTGCTCCACCCGTCGGTGTCGCAGTCAAGCTCCCTTCTGCCTTTGCACTCTTCGAATGGTTTCCGTCCATTCTGAGGGAACCTTTGGGCGCCTCCGATACCCTTTCGGAGGCGACCGCCCCAGTCAAACTCCCCGCCTGGCATTGTCCCACCGCCGG